>CAZUJD010000154.1:3507-7552 GCA_964620025.1 uncultured Ramlibacter sp.
TTCCGTGTACGGGTCAGAACAGGGCGGCCCGAGTGAATGGCGGCACCGGCTCAAGGATGGACGCATCATTTCTGTCGAAATTTCCTCGCAAGCCCTTGAATTCAATGGCCGGCCGGCGCGCATGGCGCTGGCGAATGACATCACCCAGCGGCTGCAGGTGCAGGCGGCGATGCGCCACCTCAACGAGACGCTGGAGCAGCGGGTGCAGGAGCGCACCGCGGAGCTGGCACTGGCCAATCGCGAACTGGAGTCGTTCTCGTATTCGGTATCGCACGACTTGCGCGCGCCACTGCAGGTGATAGATGGCTTCAGCCGGGCATTGTCGGCGCGCCACGCCAGTGCGCTGGATGAACAGGCCCAGCATTATCTGAGCCGCATCCGGGCCAACACGCAGCAGATGAGCCACCTGATCGACGACTTGTTGTCGTTGGCCCGCGTCACGCGTGTGGAGATCGCTGCCCAGCCCCTGGACCTGACGCCCCGCGCGCATCAGGTGGTGGAGCAACTGCGCGTGCGGCACCCCGGACACGTTGTAAAGGTCGAGATCGACGCGGCGATGCCGTGCGTGGGCGATTCACGGCTGCTGGCCATCGTGCTGGAAAACCTGATCGGCAACGCATGGAAATTCAGTGCCCGTGCCGCCGCCCCGGCCATCCGGATCGGCTGCCGCACAGGGGAAGCGGGCGAGACGGTTTTTTATGTGGCGGACAATGGCGCTGGTTTCGATATGGCCTTTGCCGACAAGCTTTTCAAGCCGTTCCAGCGGCTGCACGCGACCTCTGAATTTGATGGCACAGGCATCGGACTGGCCACCGTTCAGCGGATCATCACGCGCCATGGGGGCCACGTATGGGCGCAGTCAGCGCCGGGCGAGGGGGCGACTTTCCTGTTTACCCTGAAAGGAGGGGCGACCCATGAAGAACAACAGGAATCTGCTGGTTGAGGACCACCCCGACCACCCGGATCCCACGCTGATGACCCTGGCCGAAAACAATGTGCCGAATGAGGTGGTTGTTGCCAGTGACGGCCTGCAGGTTTGCGGGTTGCTGGTTCACCAGCCGCTGGCAGGTCAGACGCCTTAGGAAATTGGCCTAAGGCAACAGTCCCAAAGTCCTAGGGCTGCTGGGGCTGCAGATGTTCTGATGAACCCGGGGCGCGATCGGCGTGCCCAAGGGACTACAACATGAGCATGAACACTGGGGCAGGTGCGGGCGCAGCGGCCCGCAATGCCGGCATCCCGGGTCACATGCCGTCGGCACTCCGGCACGACTGGATAGCTTTCGTCATCCGACGGCTGGAACCCCTGATTGCGGGTTCGATTTCGCTGTACACGGCATGGATTGCCGCGGCCGTACTGCCTGCAGAGGCATCCTTGTGGCTGTTTGCGCTGTATGCGGGCTTTATTGCTGTCAGCAGCTGGTGCCGGCCGGCGCGCTACCAGCCGGAAGTGCTCATGCGCGCGCTGGCGCTGGTGGCCGGTTATCAGGTGCTCCACACACAAACGCCAATTGCACTTTCCGCCGCCGGGAGCGTGTACCTGTTCTGGCTTTCCGTTACGACGCTGTATTACGCTGTCATCCTCAAACCCGGCTGGGCGCTGGCCCTTGTCGCTGCTGCCACGGCCGCCATGACACTTTCCAACGTCACTGACGTGTCCACCAACCTGGAATCTGTCGCGGCGTCCCTGGGCTTTCTGATGATCTTTCCCGTCGGGCTGGCCTTGCGCTCGGGCCTGGCCGTGCACTGCGAGGCGCCTTCCGTTGCGCGCAGCCACCTGGATGCCAGAACCGGCCTGTACAACATGGCGGGCTTCATGGTCCATGGTGCTGATGCCCTGCAGGCCTGTGCAGTCGATGGCAGGCCGGCTACCCTTGTCGTGATGGATTGCGCCGACCTGCAGGAAGTACGAAGCATTTACGGCCGCACCACAAGCCGCAAGGTCATGTCACGTTTGGTACGGAAACTCAACGCGATCGCCGGTGAGCGCGGTGTCGTGGCCCGCACGTCGCCGGCGGAATTCGCCTTGCTGTTGCCAGGTATGCCGCGCGACAAGGCCTGCCTGGCGATTGACCGGGTGCTCGGCCGGCCGGGTTGCATCGAATATGACGCTGGTGACAGTGAAATCGTCATGGTTCCCAATTTCACCGTGGCGGCCCTGGACTGTGGCCCCGAGGGACTGTCCCACGCATTTGCAGTCCAGCGCGCCCAGATTCAGCATCGAATCCGGCAACAGGCTGAGCATGAGCGCTATCTGACGCTGGAGCGTGAGCGCTATTCGAGGCCTGCGCCGCTCGCGCCACTCGGTCAAATGCCCCCAGCGGCTTCGGCGCACGCATCGCCGGGAAGCCGAGCAGTGTCCGCCGCCGTGTCTCGCTGACCAGGACAACAGTCTGCACAGGGAATAATCGGGGAATTCCCGAAAGAATTCCCATGCTCCTGGACGCTGATGATTCCCAATTGGTTCTGGTTGACTACCAGGGCCGCCTGATACCGGCCATCCACGAAGGACCGCTGGTCCTGGCCAACGCCGTTCGTCTGGGGCACATGGCCCGGGCGCTCGATATTCCGGTGTTTGGAACCGAGCAGAACCCTGCCAAGCTTGGGCCCAATGACGAAGCCGTGCGTTCGCTGTGCAGTCGCACGCTGGCCAAAATGCACTTCAGCGCGGTGGCAGACGGCTTGTCAGACTGGCTGCGACCGCCGGTGCGAGTGCAGCAGGGGGGCAATGCGCGCAGCCTGCCCCGGCATCTGCAAAAGCCCCAGCCCCAGCAGGATGCTGGGCGCAACACCATCGTGATCGCCGGCTGTGAGGCCCATGTGTGCCTGCTGCAGACGGCATTGGACCTGTTGCAGGAAGAGTTCGATGTGTGGGTGGTGACGGATGCCTGCAGTTCACGCACCGAACGTAACCGCGATGCGGCATTCGACCGGCTGGCCGGCGCGGGAGCCGAACTGGTGACCACCGAAATGGTGGCCTTCGAGTGGTTGCGTACGGCCGACCATCCTGAATTCAAGTCGGTTCAAGGGCTGATCAAATAGCAGTTCGCAGCCAGGCGGCCATCGCCCGCAGGCCTGGAGGCGCCAGGGGCGAGTCAGTTTCCCGCAAGACCATCATGAATAATTATAAATTCAGATTGTTGAATCAGCATTGGAGACACACGGCATGACCACGTTTGCAGACTTCCACCGCCGATCGTTGGACAACCCTGAAGCCTTCTGGGCCGAGCAGGCCGGGCTGATTGACTGGCACACGCAGCCCCAGCAGGTCTGCGACTGGAGCAACCCGCCATTTGCACACTGGTTCAAGGGTGGCACGACCAACCTGTGTCACAACGCCGTGGACCGTCACCTGAAGGACCGGGCCGGGCAGGCCGCCCTCATTTACGTGTCTACAGAGACCGGGCAGGAGAAAACCTATACGTTTGCCGAACTGCACATCGAGGTCCAGCGCGCCGCTGCAATGCTCAAGGGCCTGGGGGTTCAAAAGGGCGACCGCGTACTGATCGCCGAGGCCGCATTTGCCATGCTGGCCTGTGCCCGGATCGGCGCGATCCATTCGGTGGTGTTCGGTGGTTTCGCAAGTGTGTCGCTGGCCTCGCGCATCGAAGATGCCACGCCCAAACTGATCGTCAGCGCCGATGCCGGATCCCGCGGGGGCAAGGTGGTGGAATACAAGCCCCTGCTGGATGAAGCCATCCGCCTGTCCAGCCACAAGCCCGACGCCGTCATCATGGTCAACCGGGGTCTTGCGCCCATGACCCTGCAGGCAGGGCGAGACCACTCCTGGCGCGGACTGAGCGAGCTGCACCAGGGCGCGCAAGTGCCCTGCGAATGGCTGGACAGCACCGACATCAGCTACACGATCTACACCAGCGGCACCACAGGCCGGCCCAAGGGCGTGCAGCGCGACACGGGTGGCTATGCCGTGGCGCTTGCCGCCAGCATGAAGCACATCTTCATGGGGCGTCCCGGCGAAACCTATTTCTCCACCAGCGACATCGGCTGGGTGGTGGGACACAGCTACATCGTGTACGGGCCGCTGATC
>CAZUJD010000155.1:0-926 GCA_964620025.1 uncultured Ramlibacter sp.
AAAATGAAAAAACCTGTTCTCTATGGTGCCGCAGCTGCGATGGTCCTGGCAATCGCTGCGGGCGTATTTATGGCAACGGCCGGCAGCGCCGCGCCAGAATCCACATTTGTGTTGCTGGACGGCTCACGCAAGACAACCACCGACATGAAGGGCAAGGTCACCCTGGTCAATTTCTGGGCGACCAGTTGCACCACTTGCGTCGCCGAGATGCCCAAGATCATCTCCACCTACGACAAGTACAAGGCGCGTGGCTATGACACGGTTGCCGTGGCCATGAGCTACGACCCTCCCAGCTACGTTGTCAACTACGCCCAGACACGCAAGCTTCCATTCCAGGTGGCCATTGACAATACCGGCGCCGTGGCCAAGGCCTGGGGCGATGTCCAGCTCACGCCGACCACCTTTGTCGTCAACCGTCGTGGTGACATCGTCAAGCGCTACATTGGGGAGCCCGACTTTGCCGAACTGCATCGGCTGATTGAGAAGCTGCTGGCAGAAAGCTGAGTCCGCCCGTCCACAAAAAAAAAGACCTGCCGATGGGCTGGTCGGCAGGCTTTTTTGTTGGCGGGAGACCGTTACTGGGCGCGATAGGCGTCGTGGCAAGCCTTGCAGGTGCCTGCAGTGGCGCCGAATGCAGTCTTCACGGCGTCCAGATTGCCGGTTTTGGCGGCTGCAGCCAGCTTGGCGGACTCCGCCACCAGCTTCTCGGAGGCTTCCTTGAACTTGGCCTGCTCGGTCCAGATCTCGGCCTTGGCCTTGGTCGGGGCGGCCTTGTCGGTGCCGGGACCAAACCCTGCCCAGGGCAGCTTGGCCATGTCGGCCACGATTTCGGCATTGTCTGCAGCCACCTTGGCGTCAAACGGCACACGGCCGTTGGCCATCGCACCGACACGACCGAAGTGCTGGGCCATCACGAACAGGGCGCT
>CAZUJD010000155.1:936-7448 GCA_964620025.1 uncultured Ramlibacter sp.
GTACTTGATGGAGTCTTCCGGCTTGGCGAACTGGGCCGAGGCCGGCGCAGCGACGGCCAGAGTGGCAGCAGCCAGGGTGAGCGATGCAATGATTTTCATGTTTGTGCTTCTCCGTGGGTAAAAAAATAGGGTGCCCAGACCGCCTGAGTATGCGTGAAGCGAAAAGTTCATCCGGAACTATTTGCCTCAGGGAATTTACTAATCGCTGGCGTTCATCGTGGACGCAGCAAAATGCAAGCCAATGACAGGCCCGGGAGGGCCGTCACACTGAGAGAGGGATTCAAGATGGCAAACAAAATCCGGGTCTGGGACCTGCCGACACGTCTGTTCCACTGGGCCCTGGTTGCCTGCGTCATGGGTCTGGTGGTCACGGGCAAAGTGGGCGGAGCATGGATTGACTGGCATGCCCGGCTGGGCTACGCCGTCCTGACCCTGCTGTTGTTCCGGCTGGTCTGGGGGGTTGTAGGAGGACGCTGGTCACGCTTCTCGTCGTTCCTCTACTCGCCGGCCAGTGTTATCAATTACCTCAAGGGACGCGCCCACCCGGATCACCTGATCGGCCACAACCCGCTGGGTGCGGGTTCGGTATTCGCCATGCTGCTGGTGCTGGGCGCGCAGGCCGGCAGCGGGTTGATCAGCGACGACGAGATTTCTTTCACCGGCCCCCTTAACCGCTTCGTCTCCAGCGCCAACGGCCTGTTGGCCACCTGGTATCACAAGCAGGTGGGCCAGTGGCTGATGATTGGCCTGGTGGTGCTGCACATTGCCGCCATCCTGTTCTACCTCTGGAAGAAAAAGGACAATCTCATCAAGCCCATGCTCAGCGGTGACAAGCCGGGATCTGCAGCGTCTTCCCGCGACGACGTCGCATCCCGCCTGGTGGCAGCGGTGATTTTTGGCGTTTGTGCGGCCTTTGTTTACTGGCTCATCACCTTGAAGGCCTGACGCAAAAGAAACATCTTGTAACATCCAGCCTGGGCGTCACATAACAGGATTTTCATGGGCTGGTTGGGATGGGCCGCGTCGCGGGCGCTGGCACTGGCATTGCTTTTTAAATGCAGTTTGGCCGTTGCACAGGTTTGCGCCGTGCCACAAAACAATGGCACAAACTTCACTTCGGCCGCAGGTCAGGCAGTCAACGGTTATTTCACGCCCGCCAACGGCAGCTACAGCGCGGGCAGCCAGCCGACCATCGCAGTCAGTGGCGCTCGCGGCTCCACCACCTGGGCAACGGGCGACCTTGCCTTGATCATCCAGATGCAATGTGTGGACATGGACCGCACCGACAGTGACGCCTACGGCGACGGCGCAGCCGGTCGGCCTGCACAGGGTTATCTGGAAACCACAGCCACCTGCAGGGTCGGGCAGTATGAATACGTGCCTGCCGGGGTTGGCACCACGGCCACCAGCTTCGTGGCAGGCGCCTCGTTGCAAAACACCTATGTTCAGGCCAATCCGACAGCATCGACGCCGAGGCGCAGCTTCCAGATCATTCGCGTCCCTCAATACGGCAACCTGACGTTGGGAGGCACACTGACAGGTCTGCCCTGGAATGGCACCAATGGAGGCGTGTTGGCACTGGACGTGGCCAAATCTCTGGCATTGAACGGGCAGACCATCGACATGGCAGCACGCGGTTTTCGTGGCGGAGGTGGCCGCCAGAGCACGGTCAACAGCAACAATCCCCATCGAAGCCGCGAAGCCGACGGTTTGGCCAATGCGTCCAAGGGCGAGGGGATTGCGGGCACGCCGCGCTACCTTTGGGTTGACGACAGTCCGTTCGACCGTTCCACCATTGCTGGAACCTACGTGGACAGTTCGGCCCTGGCTTACGTGGGCTACCCCGGCACGGGTACCACAGCCGACTTTGACTTTGCACGTGGCGCGCCGGGCAACGCAGGTGGTGGCGGCCAGTACTTTGACGGCAACTACCACAACGGTGGCGGCGGTGGTGGTGGCAACGGCGGTGCCGGCGGGCGTGGCGCTTTCGGCTGGCGAAGCGCCGGCTGGGGCACTGTGGCGAGCGATTACTCCAATATTGAGGCGGTCACCGGCCAGCACCTTGCGGCCTTTGGCGCGGGAGGATTTGGAGGTGCCAGCGCAGCGCGGCTGGTTCTGGGCGGTGGGGGTGGTGCGGGCGACGAGAACGGCAATTCGGGCGACGCGAATGGCCCGCTTTCACGCGGCCGAACCAGCGGCGCCACCGGTGGCGGGCTGGTGATGATCCGCGCCGGCAACCTCACCGGCAACGGCACCATCGATGTGCGCGGTGGATCAGCCAATGACCAGCCGCTGAATGATGCCGCCGGCGGTGGTGCAGGCGGCGGCAGCGCCATCGTGGTGTCACCGAACTGGACTTCCGGCGCACTGACCATCAACGCCCAGGGCGGCCGAGGCGGCGATTCATGGATAGGCGGCGGCTCGGCCCACAGCGGCGGCGGCGGCGGTGGTGGAGGTGTCGCAGTGCGCACTGGCGCCGTTTCAGTCAACGTTGCCGGGGGTGCCAACGGCCAGACCAATACAGGCGACGCGCCACCCGGCGGCGTTGACCACGGCGCGCTCCCGGGCAATACCGGCATCAATCTGCTGATTGCGGCGTCGGCAGATCCGGTCAGCAACTCAGGCTACAAATGCCTGCCACTGACCGACCTTTCCATCACCAAGGCGGCCAGCACCAGCACCTTGTCCATTGGACAGACCACCCTGTTCACACTGACCGTGGGCAACAGCGGGCCGCAGCAGGCCACCGCGGCCACGGTAATCGATACGTTGCCAGCCGGCCTGGGAACGCTGAGTTTCGTGAGCGCCGCAGGCTCCAGCGGGGCCACCACCCTTACCTCGGCCAGCGTGAACGGGGGCACCACATTCACGGGGACTGTGACCGTCCCGATCAACCAGTCACTGACGATCGTGCTGCGCGCAGTAGCCGCCGCCAACGGTGCACCCGTGAACGCAGCCACGGTCAATGCATCTGCCAATGCCAGCGATACCGATCTGTCAAACAATACGGGAAGTGCTTCGGTGGTGATTGGCCCCAGCGCCGATCTGGCTTCCACCAAGGTGGCCAGCACCCCGTCGCTGGTGGTAGGCCAGACCACGACGTTCACGCTGACCTTCACCAATGGGGGGCCAAGCCCCGTCACGGGCGCACGCATCACGGACACACTGCCCACGGGACTTGGGACCCTGACATTCGTGTCTGCGACTGTCGCGAGTGGCAGTACGCTGACCAGCCGTACTGTTGCGGGCAGCACCTTCAACGGTACTGCCACCTTGCCGGTGGGCAGTACCCTGACGGTCGTGCTGCGAGCTGTGGCGGGCGCGATTGGCGCCGTGGCCAACACGGCAACCATCGCGCCGCCCGCCGGAACAACCGATGTCAACGCCAACAACAACACATCCAGCGCCGTGGTGAACATCGGCCCCCAGGCTGACCTGAGTATCAGCAAGTCAGCCACCCCCACCATCATCAGCGTGGACCAGACAACGACGTTCACTGTCACCGTGCGCAACCTCGGACCCAATACCGCCACGGGCGCCACCTTCAATGACACCCTGCCGTCCGGCCTTGCCGGCGTAACCATCACGGGTGTGACCACCGGGGGCGTGGGCGCTACCGTGACTGCGCGAACCTCCGTGTCTGCCCAGGCCAACGCCACCATGACGCTGCCGCCGTTTACCAGCATTTCCTTCACATTGCGCGCGATCGCGGGCGGTGTGGGAGAGCAGGTAAACGGAGTATCTGTTGCGGTGCCGTCCGGTGTGATAGACCCGGTCCCGGGCAACAACACGGCATCTGCGACCGTCACTATCCCGGTCAGCACCAATCTCAGTGTGTCAAAGACCAACACCGTGTCCAGTGTGGTCTCCGGGTCCGCCACGGTGTATGGGATCACTGTCAGCAACAATGGTCCGAATGCCGCCGACGGCACGGTACTGACAGACCCCTCGTCCACCGACCTGGCATGCTCGGATCTCAGCTGCGTCGCCACCGGCGGGGCAAGCTGCCCGGCATCACCGACCATTTCGGCGCTACAGGGTTCGGGTTTGCTGCTGCCCACTTTTCCGGCAAGCTCCACCGTGCGCATCCTGCTCACATGCAATGTCACCGCGACGGGGTTGTAAACTGTAAGACCAACATGTCGATGCCAACGCTTTGGAAAAGCCCCAGATCCAGTTGATCGCCCCTGTGCAACCCGAAGAGCTTGATGCCGCACGCGACATTTTTCGCGAGTATGCGGACGGGCTGGGGGTGGATCTGTGCTTCCAGTCGTTTGATGCCGAGCTGGCAGGCTTGCCTGGCGACTATGCGCCGCCGCGCGGAGCGCTCATGCTGGCCATGATCGAGGGCCAGGTTGCGGGCTGCGTGGCCCTGCGCCCGCTGGACAATGTGGACTATGCCAACGCCGCCGAGATGAAGCGGTTGTATGTGCGCAAGGCGTTCCGCGGCTTTGGCCTGGGCCGCCAGTTGGTGGAATCCGTCATGGATGCGGCCCGTCAAGCTGGCTATGACTGCATCCTGCTCGACACACTGGACGACATGGAAGCAGCCCGGGCCTTGTACGACGAGCTGGGCTTCGAGGACATACCGCCCTACTACCACAACCCCATCGCGGGTGCGCACTACCTGCGGGCGAGCCTGCGCTAGCCCGCAGGCAGGAATCAGGCCTTGGCCTGAGCCAGCAGGGTCGCCGCGTCACTGACCTCAAATTTGCCGGGACCCTCGATGTTCAGACTGGCAACCTTGCCGTCCTTGACCAGCATTGAGTAACGGTTGCTGCGCAGGCCCATGCCGCGGCCGGTCAGGTCCAGCGTCAGTCCGGTTGCCTTGGTGAAGTCGGCGCTGCCGTCGCCCAGCATCCGAACCTTGCCGCCGGTTTTCTGGTCGCGTGCCCAGGCGCCCATGACAAACGCATCGTTCACGCTCACGCACCAGATTTCGTCGACGCCCGCTGCCTTGAAAGCCTCAGCCTGTTCGACATAACCCGGAACATGTTTGGCCGAGCAGGTCGGCGTGAAGGCGCCCGGCAGTGCAAACAGGGCGATGGTCTTGCCTGCGCTGGCCTTGGCCACGTCCACTGCGTTGGGGCCGATGCTGCAGCCGTTGCCTTCCACTTCGGAATACTCCATCAGGGTGGCGGCAGGCAGGGTGTCTCCGACTTTGATCATTCAATGCTCCAGAAAAAGAAAAACGACCCACATTGTGGGCCGTTTTTTGCAGGGGCGGGAAGCGGGTTCCGGAGCCCCCCGGGATATGGAGGATTTAGACCTCGACAGCCTTCTCGACCAGGCGGGTTGCTACCCAGTTCTTGGTCTTGGAGATGGGGCGGCTTTCGGTGATCTCGATCACGTCACCCGTGTGGTACTCGCCCTTTTCGTCGTGCGCGTGGTACTTGCTGGACTTGGCAACAATTTTGCCGTACAGCTCGTGCTTGACGCGACGCTCCACCAGGACCGTCACGGTCTTGGCACGCTTGTCGCTGACCACCTTGCCGATCAAGGTGCGCTTGAGGGATTTTTTAGCTTCCGTCATGGTCACTCCTTAGGCTTTCGATGCTTCGGCGGCCTGCTTTTCAGCGAGGATCGTCTTGGCACGGGCGATGTCGCGGCGCGTGGAACGCAGCGTGGCGGTGTTGTTCAGTTGTTGCGTGGCTTTTTGCATGCGCAGGCCAAAGTGGGCCTTTTGCAGCTCCTTGACCTCGGTTTGCAGGCCGGCAACGTCTTTTTGGCGCAGTTCAGCAGCTTTCATTTCTTCATTCTCCTGATTACTGGCCGATCATGCGGCTGACGAACGTGGTGCGCAGCGGCAGCTTGGCGGCAGCCAGCTTGAACGCTTCGCGGGCCAGTTCTTCGGGCACGCCAACGATTTCGAACACCACTTTGCCGGGCTGAATCTCGGCCACGTAGTACTCGGGGTTGCCCTTGCCGTTACCCATACGCACTTCTGCGGGCTTGTGGGAGATCGGCTTGTCGGGGAACACGCGGATCCAGATGCGGCCGCCACGCTTGACGTGACGGGAGATCGCGCGACGCGCGGCCTCGATCTGGCGGGCCGTCAGACGGCCACGGTCCGTGCACTTCAGACCGAAGTCACCGAAGGCCACCGAGTTGCCCCGGGTGGCGACGCCGGTGTTACGGCCCTTCTGCTCTTTGCGGTATTTCCGGCGAGCGGGTTGCAGCATGTTTATTCTCCTTTACCGTCGGCGGCGGGAGCGGCCGGCGCGGCGACTTTGCGGACGCGCTTAACGGTAGTTTTCGGTGCATCAGCACCTGTTGCTTCTGCGGGTTTGTCGCTGCCATCGGCGGGCGCCACATTGCCGGCACCAGCCGGGCGGCGCGGGCCACCACGACGGTCGCCGGACGGGCGATCACCCGGGCGTGCGTCACGACGCGGGCCGCGCGGGCGACGCTCTTCGTCAGGACGCGGGGTTTCCACGACCGGGGCGTCATTGCGGCCCAGCGTGTCACCCTTGTAGACCCAGACCTTCACGCCAATCACGCCGTAGGTCGTC
>CAZUJD010000156.1:0-7421 GCA_964620025.1 uncultured Ramlibacter sp.
GCCGCGCGCACCGGGTCAATCGCCACGAATGCCATGTCCACGCTGCGGGCCTTCACGGCTTCCACCACGCTGCCGGCCGATGTGAACGTGACCAGCTCGATGGGCAGGCCCAGGCGTTTGGCGGCTTCGCGTGCCAGATCGACCGACACGCCGGTGGGCTCACCGGCGGGCCCGCGGTTGGCCAGGATTGGGTTGCCGAAATTGATGGCGGCGCGCAGCTTGCCGGTCGGGCTCAGTTCGGCCACGGCAGCGGCGGGCGGTGCCGGGGCGCGGGTGGCGCAGCCGGCGAGCAGGGCGGCCGCCAGGGCCAGGGCGAGGGTTGGGAAAAATCTCATGTGGGAATCCTTTGGGAATGTGTCAATCCGGGCCGCGCAGCACGATCTTGCCCACATGTGCGCCGGCTTCCATGCGGACCTTGGCCTGCGGCAGCTGGTCAAAGGCCACCACCTGGTCGATCTGCGGCACGATGCGCCCGCTGGCAAAGTGCGGCAGAACCTCCTGCACAAAACGCGGTATGGCTGCGGCGCGCTGCGTCTTGCTGCGCAGCTTGTTGGACACGCCAAAGACGCTCAGCCGCCGGGCATGCAGCGCTTCCAGGTCGATCGGCGCGTGAACCACACCATCCACATAACCAACCGTGGCCAGCCGTCCTTCAAACGCCATGGCGCGCAGGCTTTCGGCAAACATCGTGCCACCGACCGTATTCACGACCAGATCCGCGCCATGCTGGCCGGTGGCCTGCATCACGGCCGGTTGGAAGTCCGCCGCGCGGGTGTGCAGCGCCACGTCCAGTCCCAACGGCTTCAGCAGGGCCAGCTTGTGCGCCGAGCCGGATGTGCCGATGACCTGCGCGCCCAACACCTTGCCCAGCTGCAGCGACGCCACGCCCACACCCGACGACACGCCGTTGACCAGCAGCCATTCGCCGGCCTGCAGCCGGCCCTGCAGCACCAGCATGTCGAACGTGACCATGAAGGCCAGCGGGATGCTCGCGGCCTGTTCCCAGCTCAGGTTGCCGGGCATGGCCATGGCCTCGGCCGCCTCCATGACGGCGTATTCGGCAAAGGCACCGGTGCAGCGGCCCATCACCCGGTCGCCGGGATGCCACCCCGCGGCCTGCGGGCCCACGGTGACCACCTCGCCCGCGCATTCACCGCCAGTGGCCTTCCAGCTGCCGGCCTGGCCATGGCCCGGCAGAAACTCGCCCCGGTTCAGCGAGGCGGCGCGTACCCGCACCATCAGCTGGCTGGGGCCCGGATCGGGCTGCGGCACATCGCGCAGCGCCAGTTCACCACCCGCGTCATTCATCTGCATCCACCAGCACTGCATGGCCCGCCCCGAGCTCAGGCTGGACGGCACAGGGCCGTGAGCGTGCGGATACTGGGCAGCGCGGCCAGCGAGCGCCACTGCGCCGTGATGTCACGCGCGCGGGCCTCGCCCAGCACGGGCACCACCAGCGCGGCGAATTTCGCTTCCAGCTGGGCGTCGGTCAGCGGGTTTTCCAGCGAGCCGATGGCATGGTCCACCCGCACATGCACGCGCCGGCCGTCGGTCAGCACGGCGGTCACGTCGGCGGCGGCTTCGTCAATGCTGTCGTCCACCGTGGCCTGCACCTTGTTGCGCAGGGCCACCACGGCGGCGTCCGTCACCACATGGTCCGAGAACTCTTCTTCGCCCGCGCGGCCAAACATCAGCCCGGCAGCGCAGCCGTGGTACACACTGAACTTGCCCTGCAGGCCGTCCTGCGGGGTTTTCTTGCCGGTCAACTCCAGCACCAGCGAATGCACGCGCAGCTCGATGCTCTGCACCTGCGCCGGCGTGATGCCCTGGTCGCGCAGCTGCACGCAGGCGTCAATGCTGGGGTGGATGACGATGCCGCAGGCAAACGGCTTGTAGGTGTTGAACGAAATTTCAAACCGCTGGCCCAGTTCGTCAGTCACCTCGTGCCAGGCCCGCTTGTCGGACGCCACCTGCACAAAGCCGCGCGGCGCTTCTAGCGCGCGCGGGCTGGCGGTGAAGCCCTGGCTGGCCAGCAGTGCCGACATGAGCCCGGCGCGCGCCGCGCCACCGGGGTGAAACGGCTTGGTCATGGTGCCGAACTGCTCGCGCAGGCCCACGGGCTGCGACGCAGCAATGCCCAGCGCCATGGCCGTTTGCTGCTCGTTCAGGCCCAGCAGGCGGGCGCAGCCCGCTGCGGCGCCCAGCATGCCGGTGGAGCCGGTGATGTGCCAGCCGCGGTCGTAGTGGTCGGGGTACATCACGTTGCCGGTGCGGCAGGCCACGTCAATGCCCAGCACCAGCGCGTCGATCACATCTCGCCCGGATGCGCCGCGGTGCTCGGCCAGCGCCAGCACGGCCGACGCCACGGGGCCGGCGGGGTGGATGATGGTCTTGAGGTGCGTATCGTCAAAGTCAAAGGTGTGCGAGGTGATGCCGTTGACCAGCGCGGCGCTGGCCATGTCCACCCGCTCGCTGCGGCCCAGCACGCTGGCTTGCGGCGCGGGCTGCAGCATCTGCACGGCGGCCAGGGCTGCGCCGGCGGCTTCATGTTGCGCGGCGCCAATGGCGCAACCCAGCCAGTTGTAGAAAGTGCGGTGGGCTTCATGCTCTACGGCGTCGCTCCAGCCGCGGGGCGCGTGCCCTGAAACAAACCTGGCGAGGAGGGCGGTGATGGGCGGCGCCTGGGTGTCGGCGGCGACGTGGGTGTTGCGGGCCAAAGTGGTTGTCCTTGTTGTTGTGGGGGCAAGTTTTCTTATTCGTCCAGCTGGATCTTGCGGGCGCGGGCCAGGGTGGTCCAGCGCTCGATGTCGGCGCGCACGTACTGGCCAAACTGGTCGGGGGCCATGGGCCAGGGATCTACAGCCTCGCCGGCGAGCTTCTCGGACAGGTCGGGCGATTTCAGTACGGTGACCAGTGTGTCGTTGAGCCGGCGCACCACATCGGCAGGCATGTTGGCCGGGCCCACCACGCCGTACCACTGCATGGCGTCAAAGCCCTTGAAGCCGATCTCCTCCATCGTGGGCACATCTTTCAGCTGCGGGCTGCGCTGCTTGCCTGTGACGGCCAGCGCGCGCATGCGGCCCGAGCGCAGGTGGGGCAGGGCGGCAGCCAGGCCGGGAAAGATCGCCTGCGTCTGTCCGCCCAGCAGGTCATTGATGGCCGGCGCAATGCCGCGGTAGGGAATGTGAACCATGAACGTGCCGGTTTCCTGCTTGAACAGCTCCATGGTCAGGTGCGTGAGCGAGCCCTGGCCGGCCGAGCCGTAGCTCACCTTGCCAGGCTGCTTCTTCACGAAGTCGACCAGTTCAGCCACGGTGCGCGCGGGCACATTGGCATTGATGGCCAGCACATTGGGTGTGGCGCCGATCATGCCGATGGGGGTGAAATCGCGAATGGCGTCATAGGCCACCTTGCGTGTGGCAGGTGTGGTGCCATGGGTGGCCACATAGCCCTGCAGCAGGGTGTAGCCGTCGGGTGTGGCGCGGGCCACCAGCTGGCTGGCCACCACGCCGCCGCCGCCACTCTGGTTGTCCACCACAAAGCCCTGACCCAGCAGTTTGCCCCACCGTTCGGTCACGACGCGCGCGATCATGTCGCTGCCGCCGCCGGCGGCCACCGGCACCACATAGCGCATCGTCCGCGCAGGATAGGTTTGCGCCTGAGCCAGGCCGGGCAAGGAAAGGGCGGCCGTTGCGGCCTGCAGCAATTGGCGTCGCTTCATGGCGCGTGTCTCCTGATTTTGTGCAGCCGATCTTGCGCTGATGGTTATCGGGTGTAAATTGCAATGTTCTGAAGGTTTATTGCAGCCCTTGCATGAATGGACGCCCATGCTGAAACCCACCATTGCCGACCTGCGCGCCTTTGTCACCGTGGGAGAGCTGCAGAGCTTTGCCGCCGCGGCGCAGGCACTGCACCTGTCGCAGCCAGCGCTGTCGCGCCGCATATCGCACCTGGAAGACATGCTGGGCGTGCGCCTGTTTGACCGCACCACGCGCAGCGTGAGCCTGACGGTGCTGGGCCGGCAGTTTCTGGGCGAGGTGCGCGGCCTGGTGTCCGATCTGGACCGCTCGGTGCTGAGCCTGCGCGACGCCGCCGAACTGGAGGCGGGCGACGTGACGGTGGGCTGCGTGTTTTCAGCCGTGCACCATTTTTTGCCGCCGGTGATCCGCGCCTTTCGCGACAAGCACCCGCGCGTGCTGGTGCGCATAGTTGAAGAAGGCGCCGACGAGGTGCTGGACAGCGTCAAGCACGGCGAGGCCGACTTTGCCATCAACTACATCGGCATGCAGGACCCGGACGTGACTTTCACCCCGCTGCTGAAAGAGCCCTATGTGCTGGCCTGCCCGGCCGACCATGCGCTGGCACGCCGCCGGGCCGTCGCGTGGGAAGAGCTGGCCCAGTACCCGCTGGCCCGTGTGTCGCACGCGTCGCGCAACCGCCTGTTCATCGACCAGGCCCTGGCCGAGCTGCCGCCGCTGCCGCGTCCCATCATCGAGGTGCGGCATGTGTCCACCCTGATCGGCCTGGTGGAAAGCGGCCTGGGCCTGGCTGTGGTGCCCAAGCTGACCGTGCCCCAGGGGCCGGGGCGCATTGTGGGCGTGCGGCTGGACAAGCCGGAGGTCAGCCGCACGCTGGCGCTGTTGCAGAGGCAGGGGCGCAGCCTGTCGCCGGCGGCGCAGGCGTTTGCGCAGATGTTGGGGAAGGCCGGCAGGGCGACGGGGAAGGTGACGGGCAAAGTGATGGGCTAGCGGTAATGCTGCGTCTGGTCATCAGCCCCTGTCCGATGGGGCATTCAGGACAACATTTTTTGCACCAGCTTGCGGGACAGCGGCGCGACCAGCAGCACGATGGCGAAGGCCAGCAGCCAACCCCCAGCCCATGACCTCAGCCAACTGTGAACGAAGCCGTCTGCGAACCCGCGGTTGACCGCCGTGGATACTGCCGACAGGATCAGTGACATCAGCCCGGACAGCACCCCGCTGAACAGCACCTGTTCGTACTTGCGGGGAATCATTGCCCTGCCCCGGCGGTAGCGCCGCACGCCATGCACACCAGAGACCCTGCGACGTTGGCGCCGAACATCCGCGCCGTCTTGAGATCGCCCGGCGCGAAAGCGCTGCCTTCGGGCGAAGAATGACCCGCCTGCGCCATCAGGCCCGACCAGGACCCAAGCCGGTTGGCGGCTTCTTCATAGGGCACGCCGGCATGTTGCTCGGGCAGGATGGCGTTGCCCACCCAGTACATGCCGTGTTGCATGGCGAAGACGAACATCGAAGTGAGCGTGGACTGCTTGTCGCCCGACGGAAGCGCCGACACGGTAAAGCCGGCCGCCAGCTTGCCCTTGAGGGCGTGCGACTTCCACAGACGGCCCGTCGCGTCCATGAAGGCTTTGAACGGGGCTGAGACACCCCCCAGGTACGTGGGCGAGCCGAAGACGAACCCGTCGAACGCGAGCAATTGCTCGGGTGTGGGAGCGAGATCTTCGGCGCGCAACAGCGCGACTTCAACGCCCGGGGTTGTCGCCGCGCCCTCGGCGACGAGCCGGGCGATCTGCGCGGTGTTGCCATGCGCGCTGTGGAAGATGACTGCGAGTTTCTTCATTGCATTTCCTTTCAGAGGGGAGGGATGTGGGAAGCGGTAAGGACGGCGGCCAGGTACAAGCCCAGCCCGAAAACGAAGTGGTTGGCCAGGCTCCGTGCGCGGTTCATGCCAGGGGCGGACGTGCGGTGCGACGCGATGCCCGCGCCCATCGCGGGCTGCATCACCAGCCAGGGCGCAGCCACTGTTGCCACGCCTACCATGACGGCGGGCGCCAGCGTGGGGCTGTGTGCCCATCCGGGGCCTGCCAAGGTGACGAGCAGTGCCGCAAACGCAACCCCCGTCGCGTAATGAAAGAGCCAGCCCAGCGCCAGCTCATGCCGGACGGGCGCGGCCCTGGCGATGGCGGCGTGCATGAAGACGCCCTGGCGCCAGTGGGCCACCCAGCGCCCGATCATTGAAAAATTCAGCGTGGGCACGCCCAGGCGCTGCAGCAGCCACAGCCAGGCGTCCATGACAGCGGTGGCACCCAGGCCGATCAAGACCGCCCGTGCGGCGGTGTCCAGTGAGAGATCCATGCTGATTCCTTGTTGACGTTTCAATGCGATGACGTCACTATGCAAGTTCAAGTCGACTTGAAGTCAAGAGGTTTTTGCAAATGGACATCGCAGAAGTCGCCAAACGCTCAGGCATGCCCGCATCAGCGCTGCGGTATTACGAGGAAAAAGGCCTGATCGCATCGACCGGCCGCGCGGGCCTGCGGCGCACGTTTGCACCTGAGGTGATTGACCGGCTGTCTCTCATCGCCCTGGGTCAGGCGGCGGGCTTCTCGCTGGACGAAATCCGGCAGATGGTGGCCGGCAGCGGTCGTGCGCGCATCGACCGTGGCGCGCTGCGCAGCAAGGCGCAGCAAATCGACGCCACCATCCAGAGGCTGCAGGCCCTGAGCAACGGCCTGCACCACGCGGCGGTGTGCCCGGCGGAGAATCATTTTGAGTGCCCGACGTTCAAGCGCCTGCTGCGGGCGGCGGGAGCGGGGAAGTTGGGGGGGGTGCAGAAAAGGGTGGCGGGGCGGCAGCGGGGCGCTTGACGGACAGCGGGTTGACGGACGAGCCGGCGCCGCTGCCGTGACCCATCACCATGGTGTGAACGGCTCCCGGTCTGGTGGACAAAATCCCGTCTCAAGCCGTTTGCTGACCAGGCACCTCGGAGTGGACGTCACCCAGATGGCTGTCGTGTTCATGGCTTAAAGAACCCGCAGCACCTCAAACTGCTGGCGGGTGAGCGCGACCTGAATCGACACCTCATCGCCTTCGCATTTGCCCAGCAAGGCGCGGCCCAAAGGGGCTTCGCTGCTGATGACCTGAACGATCTGGGTGCCGCTGGCCACTTGCATGCTGCCCCCTTCCGGTCCGAGAAAGAGGTGTTGCTGTTTGTCGTCTGCATCGACCAGGCAGACCAGCGCGCCGAGCTGGATGCCCTTTTGGCCGTCGCAGGGAAGTGGACGGAACTGGCGCCAGACAGCCAGCGCCTGGCGGATGGCCTCGGCGCGCCGCACCTGTCCGGTGGCCAGATAGGCGGCTTCGAGCCCCAATGTGTCGTATTTGTTTTCGGCGATGTTTTCTTCGTGGGTGGCCGTTTCGTGGGCCGTCCGCACGGCCTGCTCGGCGTGCTGCAGGTCGTTGGCAAGCCGATCCAGCACCCGTTGTTGCAGCAAGAATTTATCCATGTGAATCGCTGGGCATCTCTAACTGGCGGGGGCAGGGGTTTATTGCGCTATGCCCGGACACTCACGCCACCCGCCCCACTACAAACCTCAACAACCCCACCGAAGCATCCTCCACCAGATCCAGCACATGGTCGAACCCCTGGGCCCCGCCGTA
>CAZUJD010000157.1:0-7352 GCA_964620025.1 uncultured Ramlibacter sp.
GGTGGAACTGTTCGTCAAGGGCGACCAGGTGTGGTTCAGCGAGGTCAGCCCCCGCCCGCACGACACTGGCATGGTGACCATGATCACGCAGTGGCAAAACGAATTCGAGCTGCACGCCCGCGCCATCCTGGGCCTGCCCGTCAGCACGGCGCTCAAGAGCCCCGGCGCCAGCGCCGTGATCTACGGCGGCGTGGACGCCCAGGGCATCGTGTTTGACGGTGTGGAAGACGCCCTGCGCATTCCCAACACCGAGCTGCGCCTGTTCGGCAAGCCCGAGAGCTTTGCCAAGCGCCGCATGGGCGTGGCGCTGGCGTTTGATGCCGACGTGGACAAGGCGCGGGCGACGGCCAAGCTGGCCGCCGGCAAGGTCAGGCCGCGCAGGGCCTGAACGCCAGGTTACTGGAAAGCCACTTCTGCAAAGCTGCGCAGCTTGCGGCTGTGCAGGCGGTCCACGCCCTCGCTGCGAAGGATCTCGATGGTCCGCATGCCGATGCGCAGGTGCTGGTCCACCCGTTCGCGGTAGAAATGGTTGGCCATGCCGGGCAGCTTGATCTCGCCATGCAGGGGCTTGTCGCTCACGCACAGCAGGGTGCCGTAGGGCACGCGGAAGCGGAAGCCGTTGGCGGCGATGGTGGCGCTTTCCATGTCCAGCGCCACGGCGCGGCTCTGGCTGAAACGGCGCTGGGGCTGGTTGCCGGGCAACAGCTCCCAATTGCGGTTGTCAGTGCTGGCCACGGTACCGGTGCGCATGATGCGCTTGAGGTCGGCGCCGCGCACCTGGGTCACGTCTTCCACCGCCTGCTCCAGCGCCAGCTGGATTTCGGCCAGCGCCGGGATGGGCACCCACAGTGGCAGCTCTTCGTCCAGCACATGGTCTTCACGCACATAGGCGTGGGCCAGCACGTAGTCACCCAGCTGCTGGCTGTTGCGCAGGCCCGCACAGTGGCCCAGCATCATCCAGGCGTGCGGCCGCAGCACGGCCACATGGTCGGTGATTGTCTTGGCATTGGCCGGACCGACGCCGATGTTGATCATGGTGATGCCGCTGCGGTCGGCTCGCACCAGGTGGTAGGCCGGCATCTGCGGCAGGCGCGGTGGTGCCACGCCCAGTTCGTCGCCCGGCTCGGCCGCCAGCCCGGTGCGCCGGGTGATGACGTTGCCCGGTTCGATGAAGGCAATGTATTCGCTGTCGGGCTTGCGCATTTCCTCGTGCCCCAGCTTCACGAATTCATCCATGTAGAACTGGTAGTTGGTGAACAGCACGAAGTTCTGGAAACCCTCGGGCGTTGTGCCGGTGTAATGGCGCAGGCGGTGCAGTGAATAGTCCACCCGCGCCGCGGTGAACAGGGCCAGCGGCTGGGCCTCGCCGGGTTTGGCCTCCCAGGTGCCATTGGCGATGCCGTCGTCCATGGCGGCCAGGTCTGGCAGGTCGAACACATCGCGCATCAGCAGGCGGCGTTCGGTCGTCAGCGTACCCTCGATATGGTCGTGCTCTGCAAACGAGAAATGCACGGGGATGGGCTGCGTGCTGGTGCCCACCTCCAGCTCCACGCCATGGTTCTGCAAAAGCAGACGGAACTGCTCCAGGTAGTAGTCAGCGTACAGGTCGGGACGGGTCAGCGTGGTCTCGTAGCGGCCGGGGCCGGCCACGAAGCCGTAGCTCAGCTGCGCTGCCTCGGCCGGGCTCAGGCGGGCTACGGTGTCGGTGTGGATGCGCACAAACGGGTAGCAGGCCCGCACATGGCCGGGCAGGGCCTCGCCGGCCACAAAGCGCTGCATCGCGTCGCGCAGGTGGCCGATCTGCTGGTTGTAGATGGCGCGCACCTGGGCCAGGGCGGCGGCGGGGTCGGTATAGCGGCTGGGGGCGATGAACGGGGGCAGATAAGGCATGCCCCATTGTGCATTCTGTGCAATGGGTCACGCCCGGCAGCCTTTTGTGGCGCTGTCAGACAAATGCCTACACGGTGTAACGGGCTTGGCCGACTGCGCCGCACCCGGACGGTTGCCTACAGTGGCTTCACACGCCGACCCGCTTGGCGTTTTGATGCCCATGAAACAGGAGCCCAAGACATGAACAACACCGCCACGCTTGCCGCCAACCCGTTTGCCCTGATGGTGGATCCCCAGCTTGTCCAGGCGGCCATTGCCCGCTCCAAGTCGCTGAACCAGCTGCGCAACCGCGAATGCCACCCGCTGGACCGGGCCGTGATCCGCAGCGCCAGCGCCGAGCTGGCGGCCTGGGACGGCAAGATCGACCGCAAGACCAAGTACCTGGCGCCTGAAGACCATGCCCAGCCCATCGTGCGCCCGGGCACCGAGGTGATGGCCTGACCCTGCCGGCGGCCGCTCACCCGGCCGCTCACCTGGCCGTCTCAGGCGGCGGGTACGGGTTCGCGCAGGGTCACGAACTCTTCCGCAGCCGTGGGGTGGATGCCGATGGTGCTGTCAAACACCGCCTTGGTTGCACCGGCCTTCATTGCCACGGCAAACCCCTGGACGACCTCGCCTGCATCGGCACCCACCATGTGCAGGCCCACCACCCGGTCACTGGCTGCATCCACCACCAGCTTCATCAGCGTGCGTTCCTGGCTGCCTGACAGCGTGTGCTTGAGCGCCTTGAACTCGCTGCGGTAGATGGCCACGTCCGGGTACTGCCTGCGGGCTTCCTCTTCGGTCAGGCCCACGGTGCCGACGTTGGGATGCGTGAAAACGGCAGTGGGAATCAACTCATAGTCCATGCGCCGTGCGGCCTTGCGCACGCCATTCACCAGCGGCGGGCCGAACAGCTGGTCCACCAGCACCATGGCTTCACCCAGCGCGACAGGGGTGAGCTGCTTGTGGGTGGACACATCTCCCAGCGCGTAGATCGATGGCGCGCTGGTGCGGTAACCCGCATCCACCACAATGCCCTGACGCCCGTCGCAGGCCACGCCCGCGGCGTCCAGGCCCAGGCCCTGCACGTGGGGGTGGCGTCCCGTGGCGTACAGCACGGTATCGGCCATGACCTGGTCGCCCCCTGACAGCGTGACCCGCAGGCCGTCGGCGCGCTTTTCAATGGCGGTCACCGTGGTGCCCAGCTTCAGGTCCACCCCGTGTTTGCGCATTTCCTTCGCGACAAAGGCTGACACATCCGCATCAAACCCCAACAGGATCTGTGCGCCGCGCTGCACCTGTGTGACCCGGGCGCCCAGGCCGTTGAAGATGGACGCGAACTCGCAGGCAATGTAGCCCCCGCCCACAATCAGCAGCCGGCCGGGAAACTGCGGCAGGTCGAACACCTGGTCGGAAGTAACGACGTGCTCTCGGCCCGGCACATCGGGCACCGTCGGCCGGCCGCCGGTGGCGATCAGGATGTTTTGCGCGCGCACGGTCTCGGCACCGGCTGCGGTGCGCACCTGCACGGTGTGGGCGTCCGCCAGCGAGGCCCAGCCCTGCAGCAGGCGCACACCGGCGCCGCGCAGCAACTGCTCGTACACGCCGTTCAGGCGGGTGATCTCGGTGGCGCGCGCGGCCTTGAGCCGGCCCCAGTCAAAGTGCGTTTCGCCCACGGTCCAGCCAAATCCGGGAGCTTCGCTGAAGGCCTCGGCATAGTGGGCGGCGTAGCTGTACAGCTTTTTGGGAATGCAGCCCACGTTCACGCAGGTGCCGCCCAGCGCGCCGGACTCGGCCAGCACCACGCGCGCGCCACGCTGGGCGGCCATGCGTGCGGCGCGCACGCCGCCGCTGCCGCCGCCGATGACAAACAGGTCGCAGTCAAAATCTTTCATCTCATCCTTTCAGGGCCGGCAGGTTCTGCAGTTCGTTTCGCATCCAGTCAATGAACACCCGTGTGCGCACAGGCAGCAGCCGTGCGTGCGGGTACACCAGGCTGATGGGTCGTGGTGGTGGCTCAAAGCTTTCAAGCACGACACGCAACTGCTTTTGCGCCACCAGCGGCGCCACCTGGTACGAAAAGAAGTGCCCGAACCCGGCGCCCGCCGCACAGGCCTGCACCGCAGGCAAGACGTGATTGAAATCCAGATTGCCCTTCACTGCCAGGCGAAGGGTCTTTGCACCGTCGCGAAACGGGCCCCAGCCGGCCGCCATGCCGGAGGCCACGCGCACGCAGTTGGCGTCCAGCAGCTCGCGCGGATGTGCCGGCGTGCCGTGACGGCGCAGCAGGCCTGGGCTTGCCACCACCACCCGGCGGATGCGCCCCAGCGGCAGCGCGACCAGGGATGAGTCCTCCAGGGGGCCGATGCGCACGCCCACGTCCAGCCCCTCTTCAAGCAGGTTCACCATGCGGTCCAGCAGCACCACATTGCAGCGCATGCCGGGATGGGCCTGCACAAAGCGCGTGATGGCGGGCGCCACGTACATCTGGCCGAACAGCACGGGCGCGGTCACGTTCAGCTGCCCGGCGGGGGCGCGCGAGCCTGCCCCCAGCGCCGCCTCGGATTCGTCTACCGCCGCCAGCACCTGACGGCAGCTGTCCAGGTGGCGGCGGCCTTCGTCCGTGAGCGAAATGCGGCGTGTGGTGCGGTTGAACAGCCGCACACCCAGCAGGGCTTCATAGGCGGCCAGCGCGCGCACCACGGCGGGCAGGGACGAGCCCAGTACCCGCGCGGCGGCGGTCAGGCTGCCCTGGTCGGCAATCTGCACAAAGGTCTGCATCGCGCGCAATTTGTCCATGCGCCATATTAATCCAGCAAACGCAATAGTTCACTGCATTCAGCGCCATTGATCATGTTCAATGCAGCAAACACAATCGCGGCATGAACACACCCATCAAGCTGCATCGCATGGCCCTGTCAGGCCATTGCCACCGTGTCGAACTGTTCCTGTCGCTGCTGGGCCTGCCGGCCGAGCTGATCGACGTGGACCTGGCACACGGCGAACACAAGACGCCGGCGTTTCTGGCGCTGAACCCTTTCGGCCAGGTGCCGGTCATCCAGGACGGTGACGTGACGCTGGCCGACGCCAACGCCATCCTGGTGTACCTGGAAGGCCGCTACGCGCCCGGCCAGTGGTTGCCGCGCGAGCCTCTGGGTGCTGCCCGGGTGCAGCGCTGGCTGAGCGTGGCTGCCGGCCAGCTGGCCAACGGCCCGGCGGCGGCGCGCATCATCAACCTGTTTCGCCGACCTGACGATCCCGACCCGGCGCTCACCCGCGCGCACGCCCTGCTGCTGCTGATGGAAGAAGTGCTGGGCCGCCAGCCTTACCTGGCCGCAGACCGCCCGACCCTGGCGGATGTGGCCAACTACAGCTACGTGGCGCATGCGCCCGAAGGCGGCGTGTCGCTGCAGCCTTACCCCGCAGTGCGCGCCTGGCTGGCCCGCATCGAAGCGCTGCCGGGCTTTGTACCCATGCAGCGGTCTGCCATCGGGCTGGCGGCATGAATGCCGCGGCCTATCCGCTCATTGCCGAGCCGTTTCATGACGGCGAAAAGGCCTTGCAGCAGGAAACCGGCGCGTTCGGCACCCTGTCGGTGGCCGGGCCGCGCGTGATCCGCAGCTTCATGCCGGAGCAGCACCGCAGCTTCTTTGCCCAACTGCCCTGGCTGGTGCTGGGGTCGCTGGACGGGCAGGGCTGGCCCCAGGCCCGGGCACTGGCCGGTCCGCCCGGCTTCATGCAGTCGCCTGACCCGCAGCAGCTGGTGGTGCAGGCTGGCGCGGCCGGCCTGGCCCCAGGCGACCCGGTGGGCCTGCTGGGCATAGAGCCGCACACACGCCGGCGCAACCGCATGAATGGTGTGGTGACTGCGGTGAGCGCGCAGGGCTTTGCCGTGCAGGTCACGCAAAGCTTTGGCAACTGCCCCAAATACATCCAGGCGCGCGAGGCCACCTGGGCCGGCCCGCAAGCGGCGGGCGCCGTGCAGGAATCTGCCGCGCTGGACGCTGCCGACAGGCGCCTCATCGCCAACGCCGACACCTGCTACATCGCCACCACGCACCCCGCGGCGCGGCAGGGTGGGGCCGCTTCGCACGGCGTGGATGTGTCGCACCGCGGCGGCCGGCCGGGCTTTGTGCGCCTGGCCGATGACGGCAGCCTGGAACTGCCCGACTACAACGGCAACCACTTCTTCAACACCCTGGGCAACATTGCCCTGGACCCGCGCTGCGGCCTGCTGTTCATTGACTATGAGACGGGTGACCTGTTGCAGCTGGCGGTCACCGCGGAACTGGTGCTGGACGGCCCGCGCGTGACAGCCCACCCCGGCGCACTGCGCCTGCTGGTGATGCACGTGCAGGCGGTTCGCCGCAGTGCAGCGGCCCTGCCGCTGCACTGGGGTGCGGCCACGCTGTCGCCGGTGTTGCCCTGAGCAGCCTGTTCGTTGTGAATAAATTGCACAGGCGGCCCAAAGTCTTGTCCCGTTAATTCGAATAGCTTACATTGCCCCCGCGCGCATCCAGCGCGCAATCAGGGAGTGGAAGTGGTGAAAACAATACCCGCGGCCGGGGTCAGGGCCATTGTTCGTCTGGCTGTTGCACTGATATTGGCCGCACCGTGGGCCGCCTGGCCGGCCTCCGGGGTGCTGTACGCGGGCACGGCACCCTACGCAGGCTATCCGACGATCCAGGCATGGTGCGACGGGGGCTTTCGCCAATCGTCAGCCGGGTCGGTCTGCAAAGGCCCGGCGACCTGCACGCTGCTGCCGGACAACATGTACCGGTTTACCTGCCCAGATGCCGATGAGTCGCCCGAGCCCTCCCCCGATGTAGCCCAGGCCGGCATGTGCCACGGCAACCCGATCATGGCCTCTACGGGTGAAAAGCTTCTGCACGAGGTGGACTACCAGGGCTCTGGCGCGCACCCCCTGAGCGTGACGCGCAGCTTCAGAAGCAGCCGCATCGTAGGACAGACCACCGGAGCGGCGGCCGCAGGCCTGGGCCAGGTCTGGTCCCACAACCACCACGTGCAGTTGAAGACCACCTGCGTGGCACAGCCGCCCATGGATCTGTTGACTGAGTACCGCTACGTTTTTGGCCAGTACGTGTCACCTTGGTCTTCCGTGCGGGGGGGACCTGCGCGCAGACACCCAGCTACAACGATCCGGGTTCTTTCACCTGTGGCAGCGACGGGACAGGGGCCCGCATCGTGACGTACTTCTGGAGCGAAGGCACCCAGCAGTGCCGGCATCAGGTGACCAATGCCAACGGCTGTGTGGGCACCTGCGGTCCGATCACGGAGCAGCAACGCCAGGTGCCCTGGCAACCACCAGGCTGCGTGCAGTTGCGGACCCGGGTGCTGCTGGGAGACGGGGCGGTGCGCTCATTCAACCTGACGGAATCCACCACCTGGGTGGCGGTCAACCACGAAGACACACTCCAGCCAGTCGCAGGCGGCACGCTGTACACGCGGGCGGAAGACGG
>CAZUJD010000158.1:0-7306 GCA_964620025.1 uncultured Ramlibacter sp.
ACCGCCAGATGATGCTGTTTGCACAGGACGTTCTGTCGCGCGTGCCAGGCGGCGAGATCGTGTTTGACGTGAAGTGCTCGCAGCGGCTGGCACCGGCAATTCGCGCCGCCGGTGGCAAGCCCCTGATGTTCAAGACCGGGCATTCGCTGATCAAGGCCAGGATGAAAGAGATTGACTCGCCACTGGGCGGCGAGATGAGCGGTCACATCTTCTTCAAGGAACGCTGGTTCGGCTTTGACGACGGCACCTATGCCGGTGCCAGGCTGCTGGAAATTCTGGCAAAACATGCCGATCCGAGCGCGGTGCTCAATGGATTGCCGACCAGTTTCTCCACGCCCGAGCTGAACGTGAAGTGCGCCGAAGGCGAGCCCCACGGCATCGTCAGCCAGCTGGTGGCGCGTGCGAGCTTCGCGTCCCCGGCCGAGGTGTCCATCATTGACGGTCTGCGGGTGGACTGGCCCGATGGCTTCGGGCTGATCCGTGCGTCCAACACCACGCCGGTGCTGGTGCTGCGCTTTGAAGGCCACACCCAGGCCGCGCTGGACCGCATCCAGGCCGACATGCTGGCGCTGCTGCGCGGCGTCAAGCCCGATGCCTCGTTTGAAGAGGCGGCACATTGAACATCCTCATCGTCAAGCTGTCTTCGCTTGGCGATGTGGTGCATGCCATGCCGGCGGTGCAGGACATCCGCGCGGCGCTGCCCCATGCGCAGATCGACTGGGTGGTGGAAAAGGGTTTTGCACCGCTGGTGGCGCGCTGCCAGGGTGTACGCCGCGTGATCCCGTGCGAGCTGCGGCGCTGGCGCAAGGCGCCGTTTTCTGCCGCCACGCGTCTGGCCTGGCGTGCTTTCAAGGCCGATCTCCAGACGCAATCCTATGACGCGGTCATTGACCTGCAGGGCCTGTCCAAATCGGCACTGGTGGCCTGGCTGGCAAGGCTGGCACCGGATGGCAAACGCTATGCGCTGGCCAACCAGACCGACGGCTCCGGTTATGAACGGCCCACACGCTGGGTCGCCGATGTGGCGGTGAAGGTACCGCCTCACATTCATGCGGTGCAGCGCTCGCGCGAGCTGTGCGCGCGGGCCCTAGGCTATGCCGTGCCCGGCGTACTGCGCCAGGGCCTGCGGGCGCAGGGGGGCGCTCAGGGCGCGGACCGCTGCGTGGCCCTGGTGCATGGCACCTCGCGGGACGACAAATGCTGGCCCGAATCGCATTGGCTGGCGCTGGGCCGCCGGCTGATGGCATCGGGCTACACGCTGGGCCTGCCGCACGGCAGTGCCGATGAGCTGGTGCGCAGCGAGCGCATGGCGCAGGCGCTGGGTCCGCAGGCCCGTGTCTGGCCCCGGCTGGAGCTGGGTGCGCTGGCTGACCAGCTGGCCGGTTGCGTCGGTGTGGTGGGTGTGGACAGTGGCTTGAGTCACATCGCCGTGGCGCTGGACCTGCCGCATGTGCAGCTTTACAACTTCGACACCGCCTGGCGTACCGGGCCTGTCGGCACCGACCGCCAGTGCAGCGTGTTTGCGCAGCCTGCGCCCGCTGTCGACACGGTATGGCATGCCTGGCAGCAGGTCACGGCCGCATGATCCGGGCCTTTTATTCCCTGGTGATGTGGCTGGCCCAGCCATTCCTGCGGCGCAAGCTGGCCCGGCGCGGGCTGGCCGAGCCGGGTTACCTGGAAGCCATAGAGGAGCGCTTTGGCACTTATGCTGAAGCCGTTGAGCCGGGCATGATCTGGGTGCACGCGGTGTCGCTGGGTGAAACGCGCGCCGCCGCCGTGCTGCTGGAGGCGCTGCGCGCGCGCGACGGCGGCCTGCGCGTGCTGCTGACGCACGGCACAGCGACCGGCCGTGCCGAAGGCCGGCGCCTGCTGCGCCCTGGCGATGCGCAGGCCTGGCTGCCCTGGGACACACCGGGGGCGGTACGCGATTTTCTGGACCACTTCCGTCCGCGCGCCGGCGTGCTCATGGAGACCGAGGTCTGGCCCAACCTCGTGGCGCAGTGCCATGCGCGTGGCATTCCGCTGGTGCTGGCCAATGCGCGGCTGAGCGAAAAGTCGCTGGAGCAGGCCCGCACGCTGTCGCCCCTGTCGTTGCCGGCGTACGGTTCGCTGGCGGCGGTCTGGGCGCAAACCGACGCTGATGCCGGGCGGCTGCGCCAGGCCGGTGCCGACGTCCAGGGCGTCTTTGGCAACCTCAAGTTCGACGCCACACCCGACGAGACGCAGCTCGCACAGGGCCGTCATTGGCGTGCCGCAACCGGCCGGCCGGTGGTGATGTTCGCCAGCTCGCGCGAGGGTGAAGAAGACCTGCTGCTGGCCGCCATCCGCGCGCGCAGCGACGCTGCCGGCGTGCAATGGCTGATCGTGCCGCGCCATCCGCAGCGGTTTGATGAAGTGGCGGCGCTGGTGCAGGCACAGGGCTTCAGCGTTTCCCGCCGCAGCGCCTGGGGCGACGCACCGCAGCCCGCCGATGTCTGGCTGGGCGATTCATTGGGCGAGATGGCGCTGTACTACGGCCTGAGCGATGCGGCGCTGCTGGGGGGCAGCTTTGCCCCGCGGGGCGGGCAGAACCTGATCGAGGCCGCGGCCTGCGGCTGTCCGGTGGTCATGGGCCCGCATACGTTCAACTTTGCCGACGCGGCTGAGCTGGCCATTGAAGCCGGCGCCGCCTTCCGTGTGGACGATGAAGCCGCGGCGGTAGAGTCCGCGTTGCGGTTGGCCGCGGCGGGTGGACCACACGATGCTGCCGCACAGGCCGCCCGGGCTTTTGCTGCGGCGCATCGCGGTGCGGCAAGCAAGACGGCGCAGGCGGTATTCGGCCTGACGGCCGGTGTCAGGCGCTGAGCCGGGACAGCCAGCTGGCGGCGGGCGCGATCTCGATCGCGCCGCGCTGCTCGGGCTGGCGCAGTTGCCGTACCACCTGCACAGCCGGCAGCCCGGCAAATTCCCTGGCAAAACGCTGTAGAGCGCGGTGCGGTGTGCTGTCGGCCCACTTGCATTCGATCAGGCCGCTCAAGCCGTTGGCGTCGCTCAGTGCAAAGTCCACTTCGGCACCGTCCTTGGTGCGCAGGTAGTGCAGGTCGCATTCGCGGCCAAAGGCGTCCTGCTGCCACTGCACATGCTTGAGCAGGTGGCATGCCATCAGGTTTTCAAAGCGCACGCCGTCATCCCCGCGCACCAGACCGGTGTCAAAGAAATACACCTTCGGCTGCTGCAGCACGGCGCGCGCGATGTTGCGGTGCCAGGGCTGTACCGTGAAGACGATGAACAGCGCCTGCAGGATATCCAGGTAACGCTTGAGGGTGGGTGGCGACACCGCCAGTTCGCGCGCCATGGACGCCAGCGACAGCGGCGAGCCCACGCGTTCGCGCAGCAGATCAACGAACAACCGCAGCGCGGTGAGTTCATGGATGCGCGAGAACTCCACCACGTCCTCACGCACCAGGCCGTCCAGGTACTGGTGGCGCCAGCGGTCGGCCTGCACGGCATCCGGGTCCAGCATGGGCTCGGGGAAGCCGCCACGCTCCAGCAGGCGTGCCAGTGCTTCTTCGGGCGTGGGCGGTTGGCCGCCATGCAGTTCATGTGGTGCGTGTTCGCACCATTCACGTACGCTCAACGGATGCAGCCGCAGTGCGAAGTAGCGACCGGCCAGTGAATCCCCGCTTTGGCGGAAGGTGTCCATGCGCGCGCTGCACGTGACCAGCAACTCCTGCTGGGCCGGCTTGCCGTCGATCACGCCCTTGAGCCACGTCTTCCACGACGGCATCTTGTGGATCTCGTCCAGCACCAGCAGGCTGGTGTGGGGCAGCCAGCTCTGCCGTTCGATCACTGCACGGTCAGCGGCGACGTCGTAGTTCAGGTACTGGGCATCGCGGCCCCGCATGAGCAGGCGGCTCAGTGATGTCTTGCCGACCTGGCGCGGGCCAGTCAGAAAGACGGTTTTCCTGGCAAGGTCAGCCTCGGCACGGCCATCCAGATAGCGCTGCATGCGACTATTTTAATGTCAACTTTCAAAAAGTCGCGACTTTTTGAAAGTTGATTTTTAAAAAGTCGCAAACATGGCGCAGCGTTACTTCGTCAGGGCGCCATTGACCTGCTGCAGGTCTTCAGCCTTGAGCGTGCCGTTGGCCTGGCGCAGCTTCAGGCTGCCCAGCAACACGTTGTAGCGGGCCTGGGCCAGATCGCGCTTGGTCTGGAACAGCTGGCTCTGGCTGTTGAGCACGTCGATATTGATGCGCACGCCCACCTGGTAACCCAGCTTGTTGGCGTCCAGCGCCAGCTGGCTGGAAACTTCGGACGCCTCCAGCGCCTTGACCTGGCCCTGGCCCGACACCACGCCGAAGAACGCACTGCGCGTGGCCTGGGCGACGGTGCGGCGTGTCGCTTCCAGGTCGGACTGCGCCTTTTCTTCCAGCGACAGGGTTTCCTTGATGCGGTTTTGCGTGGCAAAGCCGGCAAACAGCGGCAGGTTGAAGGACAGGCCCACCGTGGTGTTGTTGGTGCGCGTCTGCAGCCCGGTGGTGTTGCTGGGTGCGCGCGCGATGCCGTAACTGGCTGTCAGGTCCAGCGTGGGCTTGTGGCCGGCCTTGGCCTTTTCGGTCTCGAGCCGGGCGATGTCCAGGGCGATCCTGGCCTGCTGCACCGCGGGGCTGGCGTCCTCGGTCTGCTGGACCCACTGGCTGACGTCATTGGGTGTCAGCACGGGCAGAGCCACGGGGGCGGCCAGCGGCCGGGGTTCGGCGTTGGTCTTGCCCACCAGGTTGTCCAGCGCGAGTTTCTTCACGCGCAGGTCGTTTTCAGCGGCAATTTCCTGGGCCACGACCAGGTCGTAGCGGGCCTGGGCCTCGCGCGAATCGGTGATGGTGGAGGTGCCTACCTCGAAGTTGCGCTTGGCCGATGCCAGCTGCTCGGACACGGCGGTCTTTTGCGCACGCACGAAAGCCAGCGTGTCCTGCGCCGCCAGCACGTCGAAGTAGGCCTGGCTCACCCGGATGATCAGGTCCTGGCTGGCGGCCGTGAGCTGGGCCTGGGCCAGATCGAGCTGTTTCCTGCCCTGTTCGTAGGTGGCGAAATTGGCCGGCCGGTACAGCGGCTGCGCAGCGCTCAACGTGGCGTTCTGTGAATTGAAATCGCGCTCGGAAGCGGGCGAGCGCACCTCGGAGTGGGTGCGCGAGGCACCGGCCGACAGCCCGGCCGAAGGCAGGATGCCCGCGCGTGCCTGTTCCGCACGAAAGAGGTTGGCGTCGTATTGCGACTTGGCTGATTGCCAGGTGGCGTCATAGGCGCGCGCCGCGTCATACAGCTCGATCAGGCTTTGTGCATGGGCAGGCACGGCAAATGCCGCACCCAGGGCCAACGACAGGGGTAGAAGCCGCAACGGGGTCATGATCGTCCTTCTTTGAAACTGCTTTTCAGAAACGGCGGGTACATCAGTAGCGCGGCACGGTCGGGTCGCGCTCGGCCGACCAGGCGTCGATGCCGCCGGCCACATTGGCCACATGGGTGAAGCCTTGCGCCACCAGGAACGCGGCCACACGCTGGCTGCGCGCGCCGTGGTGGCACAGGCAGGCCACCGGCACATTTGCGTCCAGTTCGCCCAGGCGTGCCGGGATTTCGTTCATGGGGATGGCCCGCAGCGCAAAGCCCTCAGGCTGCACGCTCGCTGTCTGCAGTTCCCAGGGCTCGCGCACGTCCAGTACCACGGCGGCGCTGCCGCCAGGCTGCGCCTGCATCCAGGCAGAAAGGTCGTTGGGGCGAACCTGGTCGATCATGGTCGGATTCCGGTCAGAAATTGAAGCGTGAAGGCTGCGGGAAGTTCTGCAGGCGCGGCGCCACGGTGTCCCAGGGCTGGATGGTGGTGTAGCCGGTCTCGCCGGTGCGGGTGACAAAGGTGGCGCGCATCATGGGCTCTTCGCCCACGATGGCTGCCAGGCGGCCGCCCGGCTTGAGCTGTGCCAGCAGTGCCTTGGGAATTTCGGCCACGGAGCCGCTGAGCACGATCACGTCGAACGGGCCGTCCACGGACACGTCCTTCGAGCCGTCGGCTTCGCGCACTTCGGCGTTGGTGATGCCGGCCTGCTGCAGGTTGGCGCGAGCCAGCTGGACCAGGGCGGGCTTGATCTCCAGCGAGATCACGCGTTGCGCCCGGTGGGCGAGCAGGGCAGCCATGTAGCCCGAGCCGGCGCCGATTTCCAGCACTTTTTCGTGCTTTTGAACCTGCAACTGCTGCAGCATGCGGGCTTCGACACGCGGCGCCAGCATGCACTGGCCTTCAGGCAGGGGCAGTTCCATGTCCACAAACGCCAGCGCCTTGTGGGCCAGGGGCACGAAATCTTCACGTTTGACGACCGACAGCAGGGACAGGACTTCAGGGTCGAGCACGTCCCAGGGACGGATCTGCTGCTCGATCATGTTGAAGCGGGCTTGTTCCAGGGGGGTGAGCGTGGTCATGGGGGTACTCCAGGCAGGATCAGGACAAACCCTGAATTTTAGGGGGCGCGGGACGGGCGGCGAACCGTGCCCGCAACCAGCCGGCCAGATCGTCCATGTAGCAGTACACCACCGGCACCACCACCAGCGTCAGCAGTGACGACGTGATCACGCCGCCAATCACCGCCTGGCCCATGGGGGCGCGCTGTTCAGAGCCCTCGGTCAGGGCAAAGGCCAGCGGCACCATGCCGAAGATCATGGCCAGCGTGGTCATCAGGATCGGACGCAACCGCACCTTGGCGGCCAGCAGCAGGGCCTGGGCGCGCTCCATGCCGTCCTCCCGGGCGCGAATCGCAAAGTCAACCAGCAGGATGGCGTTCTTGGTGACCAGGCCCATCAGCATCACCACGCCGATGACGGAGAACATGGACAGCGACGAACGGAACATCATGAGGGCCAGCACCACGCCGATGAGCGTGAGCGGCAGCGAGGTCATCAATGCCAGCGGTTGCAGGAAACTCTTGAACTGGCTGGCCAGGATCATGTAGATGAAGATGACCGCCATGGCCAGGGCCGACACGGCATAGCCGAAGGATTCGGCCATGTCCTTGGTGGAGCCGCTGAACTTGTAGCGGTAACCGGGCGGGAAAGCGACGCCGTCCAGCACCTTGCGCACATCGGCCGACACCTCGCCGGCCGAGCGGCCGTACACGTTGCCGTTGATGGCCACCTCACGCGTGAGGTCCCGGCGGTTGATCTGGTTGGGGCCAGTGCCTTCGCGCACCGACGCCACCTGGTTGAGCCGCACGATGCGCGGGCTGCCGTCGGCATTGCTGCCCAGGGTGAAGGGCAGGCGTTCCAGGTCTTCGGCGGCGTT
>CAZUJD010000159.1:0-7275 GCA_964620025.1 uncultured Ramlibacter sp.
GTGGGCGACGAAGGCGGTTTTGCGCCCAACGTGGCCAACCACGAAGCCGCCATCCAGATGATCCTGGAGGCCATCAGCAACGCCGGCTACACCGCCGGCGAGCAGATCGCGCTGGGCCTGGACTGTGCCGCCAGCGAGTTCTACAAGGACGGCCAGTACCACCTGGAAGCCGAGGGCCTGTCGCTCAAATCTGAAGAGTGGACCAACATCCTGGCCACCTGGGTGGACAAATACCCGATCATCAGCATCGAGGACGGCATGGCCGAGGGCGACTGGGACGGCTGGAAGGTGCTGACCGAGCGCCTGGGCAAGAAGGTGCAGCTGGTGGGCGACGACCTGTTCGTCACCAACACCAAGATCCTCAAGGAAGGCATTGACAAGGGCATTGCCAACTCCATCCTCATCAAGATCAACCAGATCGGCACGCTGACCGAAACCTTTGCCGCCATCGAGATGGCCAAGCGCGCGGGTTACACCGCCGTGATCAGCCACCGCTCGGGCGAGACCGAGGACAGCACGATTGCCGACATCGCCGTGGGCACCAACGCGGGACAGATCAAGACCGGCTCGCTCAGCCGCAGCGACCGCATGGCCAAGTACAACCAGCTCCTGCGCATTGAAGAAGATCTGGGCGACATCGCCAGCTATCCGGGCCGGTCCGCCTTTTACAACCTGAAGTAAATGGCCTCCACGGTCGCCCGCTGCGTGTGGCTCCCTGCCCCCCGGGGGGGCCGCGTTTAACCCATGGCGAACCGCTTCGTCCCGGCCCTGCTGATTGCACTGCTCGTCATCGTGCATGCGCAGCTGTGGTTCGGCCGGGGCAGCGTGCCCAGTGTGACGCAAATGCAGCGGCAGCTGGCCGAACAAAAGGCCCGCAATGAGCAGGCCAAACAGGCCAACGACCGCGCCGAGGCCGAGGTCCGTGACCTGAAGGAAGGCCTGGAGATGGTCGAGGAAAAGGCCCGCGCCGAACTGGGCATGGTCAAGCCCAACGAAATCTACGTGCAGATCGCCAAGTGAGCGAATTCCTCTTTCTTGAGGCGTTCACCCTCTGGGGTTCCCCCACCACCTGGCTGGAGATCGTGGCGGTGTTGATTGCCCTGGCCATGGTGGGCTGCAACATCCGCGAAATCCACTGGGGCTGGCCGCTGGCCGCTGTCAGTTCCCTGATGTACTTTGCGCTGTTCTGGCGCAGCAAGCTGTACGGCGAGGCTGCGCTGCAGGTCTTCTTTGTGGTGGTGGCTTTCTGGGGCTGGTTCCAGTGGCTGCGCGGCCGGCGCGATGACGGATCAGTGCTGCAGGTGACGCGGCTCACGCGCAGCGGCCTGTCGGCCACCCTGCTGGCAGGCGCCCTGCTGTGGCCTGTGACCGGGCTGTTCCTGAGGACGTACACCGACACGGACGTGCCCTGGTGGGACGCCTTTCCCACCGCCATCAGCCTGCTGGGGCAATACCTGCTGGGGCGCAAGTACATCGAGAACTGGGCCGCATGGATCGTCGTCAATATCGTGAGCGTGGCCCTGTTCGTGCACAAGGGCCTGTGGCTGACCGTGGTGCTCTATACGGTGTTCATCGTGCTGAGCGTGGTGGGCTGGCGCGCATGGCAGCGCAGGCTGTCATGAAGGTCGCCCTGCTGGGCGCCGAAAGCACGGGCAAGACCGCACTGGCGGCCGGCATGGCCGGCCATTGGGCGGCCCAGGGCCTGGCGGTGCACGCCGTGGGCGAATACCTGCGCGAATGGTGCGACCGCGAAGGCCGCACGCCACACCCGCACGAGCAGCCTGGCATTGCGCAGGAACAGGCCCGTCGCGCCCTGCAGGCCCTGCCAGGCCACTGGGTGGTGGCGGACACCACGCCGCTGATGACAGCCATCTACAGCGACATGCTGTTTGACGACCGCTCGCTGTATGACTTCGCCCTGGAGCACCAGCGGCACTATGACCTGACGCTGGTGACCGGCCTGGACCTGCCCTGGGTGGCCGACGGACTGCAACGCGACGGCCCGCATGTGCGTGAGCCGGTCGACGCCCTGCTGCGTGCCGCGCTGGGCCGTGCGGGCCTGCCCTACCGCGTGGTGTACGGACACGGCACGCAACGGCTGGACAACGCCCTGTTCGCGATCAAGGCGTTCCGGCGCACGGGGACCGAAACCCGGCCGTGGACCTGCGAAAAATGCGCAGACCCCGAGTGTGAACACCGGCTGTTTACTGGACTGTTGGCGTCGCGGGCGGCTGATCCCCCGGCGACGTGAACAGCTGCGCGGCATCCACCGCGTCAAAGCGGTACTGCTGGCCACAAAAGTCGCAGCCCACCTCGATCTCGCCGCGCTCGGCCAGGATGCTTTCGGCCTCGGCCGTCCCCAGGCTGCGGATCATGTTGCCCACGCGTTCACGGCTGCAGGTGCAGGCAAAGCGCGGTGCCTGCGGCTCGAAACGGATGACCTTTTCTTCCCAGAACAGCCGGTGCAGGATGGTGTTGACGTCCAGAGTCAGCAGTTCTTCGCGCGTGAGCGTGGCCGCCAGGATGGCAATGCGGTTGTAGTCCTCGATCAGGCCGATGTCGTCACCGGCCGAGCCGATGTTCTTTTCACCCTGCGTGGGCAGCCGCTGGATCAGCAGGCCGGCGGCGACCTTGTCGTCAGCCGCCAGGATCAACCGGGTGTCCAGCTGCTCGGACTGCAGCATGTAGTGCTCCAGCACTTCGCTGAGCTTGTCCAGCTTTTCGTGGCGGTCCCCAAACAGGGGCACCACGCCCTGGTAGGGTTGCTGGCCGGGAAACTTGTCCTTGGGGTCCAGCGTGATGGCACAGCGACCCTTGTTGTTCACATTGACCATGTCGGGCAGCCGCGCCGACGCAGGCACGTCCCCCAGGACCTTGGCCGTGGCCCGCACGCTCAGGTCGGGCTGCACCTCGGCCACCGCCACCTTGACCGGGCCGTCGCCGAACACCTGCAGCACCAGCGAGCCGTTGAACTTGATGTTGGACTGCATCAGCACGCCCGCGGCCGCCATCTCGCCCAGCATGTCGCGCACCGGCGGCGGGTAGGCGCCGGTGTCCTTGTTGGCTGCGCGGCGCGAAAGTATTTCGGTCCAGCTGTCGGTCAGGCGCACGATCATGCCGCGCACCGGCATGCCGTCGAACAGGAACTTGTGCAATTCACTCATCAAAAAACCTTCGTGCTACGCACTGCGGTGCGAGCCCCTTTGGGCGGCCATGCGGGGCTCATCAACCGATTTTCTTCAAGCCACGCGCAAAACGGTGCGCATTTTCCACATAGTGTTCAGCGCTTTGTGCCAGCCTGGCGGCGGCGGCATCGTCCAGCGTGCGCACCACCTTGGCGGGCGCGCCGATGATCATCGAGCCGTCGGGGAACTCCTTGCCTTCGGTGACCACACTGCCCGCCCCCACGATGCAATTGCGCCCGATTTTTGCGCCGTTGAGCACCACGGCCTGGATGCCGATCAGCGAGCCGTCGCCCACAGTGCAGCCGTGCAGCATGACCTGGTGGCCCACGGTCACATTGTCACCAATCGTCAACGGCATGCCGACATCGGCATGCAGGACCGAGTTGTCCTGGATATTGCTGTTGCGGCCAATGCGGATCGGTTCGGTGTCACCGCGCAAGACGGCGCCAAACCAGACGCTGACGTTGTCCGCCAGCTCCACCGCACCCATCACATCGGCACTGTCGGCGACCCAGGCACCCTGCCCCAGCACCGGCGCCTTGCCGTCAAGTTCATAAATGGCCATAACCCTGCTCTCCTTCGGGCCAATTGTAGGGACGCTGTTGCCCTCTCGCGTCACCACCCGGGCAAGTCCCTGAACCGGCAAGGCCGTTGCACAGTAGGATTGCATCCGATGCCTCAACTCGCCACCACACTGCGCGACGCCGTCCGCGCCACCTACCCGGATCACAAGGAAGTTGGCGCCCTGGATTTCAAGGGTACCGACAGCCAGGCCTGGGCCACCTATGCCCGCATGCTGGACCTTCAACCCGCGGAGCTGGCCCGCGCCCTGGCCCCCCGGTTCGGGGTAGAGGCGGCCGGAACACTGGACACCTCGGCGATTGACGCCTCCGTGCTGGGCCTGATCCCCTACAACTTCTGCCAGAAAAACACCGTGCTGGCACTGGGCCTGCGCGACGGCCAGGTGGAAGTGGCCACAGCCCGGCCCTTTGACCACGACCTGCATGACCGGCTGGCTTTTCTGGTGGGCAAGCCGATCCAGTGGCGCCTGGCGCCGCCTGAAGCCATCGAGGACGCCATGCTGTCGGCGTTTTCGCGCCAGGCTGTTCAGACGGTCCAGGGCGAGGCCGGCACCCACGGTGTACTGGACGAAAACGCCATCGTCCAGCTGGCCAAGGAGCTGATGAGCCGCGCCGTGCGGCTGCGGGCGTCCGACCTGCACCTGCAGCCCTACATCGGCTCGGTGGTCGCCCGCATCCGTGTGGACGGGGCCATGCGCAGGCTGGCTGTGCTGCCCGAATCGGTAGCGGCCATGCTGATCCGCCACATCAAGGCCCGCGGCGGCATGGACCCGGCCAATTCACAGATTCCGCAGGACGGGCGCATGTCGCTGGTGGTGGACGGCCGCGACTTCGAGCTGCGCCTGTCCACCCTGCCCGCCACCCGTGGCGACCGGCTGGTGATGCGCTTTCTGGCGCAAAGCCAGGTGCATCGGCTGGCGTCTGCCGGCTTCTCGCTGGCGGCGCTGCAGACCATCCGGCGCGCGGCCTCGCGGCCCTCCGGCCTGGTCATCTTTACCGGGCCCACGGGTTCGGGCAAAACATCCACGCTGTACGGCATGCTGGCCGAAGTCAACCGCAGCGACGTCAACATCATCACCGTGGAGAACCCGGTCGAATACCGCATCGCCGGCATCTCGCAGGTGGAAGTCAACGACAAGGCCGGCCGAGGCTTTGCTGCCGCCCTGCGTTCCATCCTGCGCCAGGACCCGGACGTCGTCCTGATCGGCGAAATCCGCGACCACGAAACCGCCGAGATCGCCGTGCAGGCCGCCATGACCGGCCACCTGGTACTGACCACCCTGCACACCAACGACGCCATGACAGCCATACCGCGCCTGCTGGACCTGGGCGTGCAGCCCTCGGTGCTGGCGGACTCGCTGGTGGTCGTCGCTGCGCAGCGCCTGTGCCGCAAGCTGTGCCTGCATTGCCGCGTGCCGGCCACCGAGCCCCTGACCCCGGAAGAAAAGAACTTCCTGGACCTGACCCACAACGCTCCGTCGTACCGTGCCGTGGGCTGCGACCAATGCGATTTCACCGGCTTTCGCGGACGGCTGCCGATCGTGGACATCGTCGAGATCAACCCGGCGCTGCGCGACGCCATCTCTTCCGGCCAGGCCCAGTTGACCCAACTGGAGACGCTGCGCGAAGGTGGCCTGAAGTCACTGGCTGCCTCGGGTTCGCTGCGCGTCATCTCTGGCGACACCACGGTGCGCGAAGTCATGCATTCAGTGGGCCCGTCGTTCTGGAGTGAGCTGGCCGAACACTATGGCACCTACTATTCCAGCGAAATCGCCGAATCGATCCCGATGAACGCGGCACAGGGCTTTGGCGTCCTGCTGCTGGGTTATGACGAAGCGCTGGCCGACCAGTTGCGCGAACCGCTGGCCGAAGACGGACTGCGCCTGGTGATGGCCAGCACCCCCGAGGCCGCCAGCGAGATCCTGCACCGGGACGAAGACATTGCGTTCATCATCGGCGACGTACCCGCCAACATGGACCTGGCCGCAGCAGCCGACCTGATGCACGAAGCGCGCAAAATCATCGCCTGGGCGCGCCTGCCCGCTGCGGTCCTGTTGCCACCGGCACTGCAGGGGCATGAAGATGCGTTGCGCCAGAGCGGCGTGATGGCGGCCATCTTCAGCAAACCACTTCCTGTGCATGAGCTGTCGGCCCATATCCGCAGAACACATGCGCGCTGACATCGAACCAAGGTCCCGCCATGAAACCTGATTCCGACGACCTTTCCAGCCTGATCGAAGCTGCGTCGCGCGAAGCCGCCAGGGAGCCTGCAGGCCGCCTGGCGGCCCAGCACGTCCGCCGCCGGCCGGCCGGCATTCCCATGCTGGCTTTGGCAACCCTGCTGGTGATTTCGGCGGGCTGGGCCCTGTGGACGCACCTGGGGCCGCCCGGCACTGCCCAGGTGCAGGCAGACCTGGAAAACACGATAGAGCTGGCCCGCCAGTCGGTGGACGATGCCCGGCGCGGCAGCGGCGCACTGCCGGCCGCCCTGCCCAACGCGGCACTGGCTGCCGTGGTGGACTACACCCCTTCAGCCAGCGGCTACCGGCTGGAAACCAGCATGCTGGGCATCCACGTGACCCTGGAAGCAGACGGCACCCGGCATACCGTCAGAAAATGAACCGAAGCAAGGAATGAGCATGCGAACCTGGATCACCCTCGTCCTGGCCCTGGGGACCGCACAGGCCGGCCTGCCGGCCAGCGCGCAGGCACCGGCCCGGGCGCCGATGGCGGCGCCCGCGGCAAGTGCTGCCACCGCACCCGCGCCCACTGCGGCGCCCGCTGCAGCACCCACCACGGCCGCCGAGTGCAGCAAAGCCGCCAAGGCCGTGTTTGACAAAGCCCACCCCCAGCCCAAAAAGCAGGTGCGCAAGGACTACCAGCGCCATGTCAGCTACAAGTCGGGATTTGTCGCGACCAGCAAAAGCTGCTACCTGCTGGAAGAGATCGTGCTGAAAAAGCCCGACGGGGCCCCTGCTCGAACAGGCCGCAAGCTCACGCTGCTGGCTGGCGAAAACCGGCAACAGCTGGGGCACTTCGTGGGCCCGGACAAGCCCGTGCAATGCCAGTTTGACGGCAAACCTTGTGCGGGCGGGGACGAGTGGATGAAGCTGGCCCAGGCCAGGATGAAGCAATAAGCACCGCCCCAAGGTTCGCAACCATGCAACAGCCCATCCGACGCCAACAAGGCTTCACCCTGATCGAAATCCTGCTGATTGTGGGCGTGATCGGCATCCTGGGTGCCATCGCCACGGTGGGCTACCAGGAGTACCAGAGCCGGGCCCGGGCCTCGGACATCGTACTGAAGTACGACGCCATCCGCTCGGGCCTGGGCAGCCTGGCCAGCAATGCCACCGAGGCCGATTGCACGCAGCAGGCCCGGGCCTTCAGCAACGCCAACCTGCAAAACGACTATGCCCAGCTGGGCTACGGCTTTCAGCCCACCACCGGCGGCTTTCGTCCCGTGCTCACGGTCTGCGCCCGCGCTGACGCGACCGGCAACCTGGGCG
>CAZUJD010000160.1:0-4913 GCA_964620025.1 uncultured Ramlibacter sp.
CGAGATCGCACGCCGGATCATCCGCACGGCGGATGACCGGGGCATCAGCACCGTTGCCGTGTACTCGGATGCCGACGCGCAGGCCCTGCATGTGCGAGAAGCCACGGCCAGTGTCGCCCTGCAGGGCAATGCATCGGCCGACACTTACCTGCGCATCGACAAGCTGCTGGCCGCCGCCCGGGCCACCGGCGCCGATGCTGTGCACCCGGGCTATGGCTTCCTGAGCGAAAACGCCGACTTTGCGCAGGCGGTGATCGACGCCGGACTCACCTGGGTCGGGCCGCCGCCCGCGGCGATACGCCAGCTGGGCAGCAAGAGCGCGGCCAAGGCCCTTGCCCAGGCGCGTGGTGTGCCCTGTCTGCCGGGGTATCACGGCGCGGACCAATCAGATGAGCGGCTGCTGGCAGAGGCGCAGCGCATCGGCCTGCCCGTGATGGTCAAGGCCGCGGCCGGCGGCGGCGGCCGCGGCATGCGGCTGGTGACCGACATGGCGCAATTCGCGGCCGCCGCGCACAGCGCCCGCAGTGAGGCGCTGTCCGCTTTCGGCCACGGCGAGCTGCTGCTGGAGCGTGCGCTGCTGAACCCGCGCCATGTGGAGGTGCAGGTGTTTGCGGACGCGCACGGCCACTGCATCCACCTGGGCGAGCGTGATTGTTCGGTGCAGCGGCGCCACCAGAAGATCATTGAAGAAACCCCCAGCCCCGCGGTTGACGCCGCCCAGCGTGAACGCATGGGCCGCTGTGCGGTCGATCTCGCGCAGGCTGCAGGCTATGTGGGCGCGGGCACGGTGGAGTTTCTGCTCGACGGCGCGGACTTTTACCTGATGGAGATGAACACCCGCCTGCAGGTAGAGCACCCGGTGACCGAAATGGTGACGGGCCTGGACCTGGTGGAGTGGCAGATCCGTGTAGCGCGGGGCGAGCCCTTGCCTTTGACGCAAGGGGAGGTGAACTTCAGCGGCCACGCCATCGAGGTCCGACTGTGCGCCGAAGACGAAGCCTTCACCCCCCACGCGGGCGCAGTGAAGGTATTTCCCCCTCTCCCCCTGGGAGAGGGCAGGGGTGAGGGCACGCACACCACCCGGCTGCGCTTCGATCACGCCATCCATGAAGGCATGGCAGTCCCCCCCCACTACGACTCCATGCTGGGCAAGCTCATCGCCCACGCCCCTACCCGCGGCGAAGCCATTGCGCAGCTGGCCGGTGCGCTGGACCGGCTGCAGTTGCTGGGCCTGCCGACCAACCGCGCCTTTCTGGCGGCCTGCCTGCGCCATGAATCCTTCGCCACCGGGCAGGCGCTGATCCCGTTCCTGGCGCAGCACGCCGGCATGATCCGTGCGGTGCTGCACCGTGACGAACTGGCGGTGCGCGAAGCAGCGGCGCGTGCTGTGATCTACCCGGCACAGCAGTCCAACCTGGCATGCGCATTCACCCGCCCGGCGCGGCTGCGCCATCGCGCAGAGGTGTTTGATTTCATGGTGCCCGGCGAAAACGGGGCGGCGCGTGCCACCGCGGTGCGCGTGGACGGCAACCGCTGGCATGTGCAGTGCGGTGCGACCGACCTGTTTCTGGACGACGTGTCGTTTGACCCACCGGCAGGCACCGGCGGCAGCGCTGGCGCCAACGAGCTGCGCGCGCCGTTCAATGGCAAAGTAATAGCAGTGCATGCAGTCCCCGGGGCTGCCGTGCGCCGGGGGGACACCCTGCTGACCCTCGAATCCATGAAGCTTGAGCACAGCCTGGCCGCATCACGCGACGGCGTGGTCCACCAGATCAGCGCAGCGCCGGGCCAGCAGGCCGTGACAGGGCAGGTGCTGGTTGTGCTGGAGTCCCTCTGACATCACCCATCCAACCAAGGAACAGACCCATGCTTCGTTTCACGACCCGTGCCGTGGTGGTGCTGCTGGCCGGCTTCATGGTCATCGCCCACGCGCAAGACGACCGTGACGCCCGCCGCAAGCTGGCCCTGGAGGTGCCCATTGCCGACATGCACATGCACCTGCACATGATGATGACGCCAGACGACCTTCAGGCGCGCATGGACCGCAACAACGTGCGCTGGGGCGGGGGTGTGGGGCCCGTCATGCCCGGCGTATCCACCGACAAGTTCATCCAGCAGCTGGGCAAGCGTTATGTGCCCGCGGGCGCCCAGCCCGAGCTGATGGCCATCTACACCCGGGGCGGCACGGCAGAAATGGTGGATCCGCAAAGCGCTTCTTTCCAGAGCCTGCAGACCAGCGTCCAGCAGGCGTTTGAGGAAAAAAAGATCCAGGGCATTGGCGAGCTGATCCTGAACAACCGCTACAGCCACCCGTCGCCCCCGTTCCGGCGCAAGGTGCAGATTGACGCACCCACCTTCAAGGCCCTTTTCGAGCTGGCCGACAAGCACGGCGGCTTTGTACAGATCCACATGGAAGACGACGGTGACAGCATTGACGGCCTGGAGAACCTGCTCAAGCAGCACACCCGGGTGCCGGTGGTGCTGTCGCATTGCATGGCGCGCGCAAGCGCACGCTCGGCCCGCGCACTGCTGCGCAGGAATGCCAATCTGTACTGCGAACTGTCCGCGCGTTCATCGGCCCTGCTGGTGGCGCCGTTCCTGCACCAGTACCGCATTCACGACGCAGAGCGCGCCGACTCCTCGTGGGTATCGCTGATGGAAGAGATGCCCGACCGCTTCATGCTGGGCAGCGACGACACCGGGTTTGGCGCGTCGTACGACAGCATCATCTCCACCATGCGTACAGGTCTGTTGCCGCACCTGAGCGAGGCCACGATGAAGAAGGTGGCCTACGAGAACGCGCAGCGGGTTTTCAGGCTGGCGCCATGACCACCGCCGAGCTGGCGCAGGACGCCGCCGCGCTGTACGACATGGCGCAACGCTTTGCGCAAAAGGAAATTGCGCCCTTCATCAATGCGTGGGACGAAGCTGAAACCTTTCCGCGTGCGCTGTACGCCAAGGCGGCTGACGCCGGCCTGCTGGGCCTGGGCTACCCGGAAGGCTTGGGCGGCGCACCGGCGCCGTACGCTTTGCGCAACGCCGTGTCCATTGCGCTGTCGCGCCACTGCGGCAGCGGCGGCGTGCTGGCCAGCCTGTTCTCGCACAACATCGGCCTGCCGCCGGTAGTGCGTCATGGTTCGGCCGCGCTGCAGCAACAGGTGATACCGCCCGTGCTGCGCGGCGAGCAGATCGCGGCGCTGGCCATCACCGAGCCCGGCGGCGGGTCGGACGTGGCCAGCCTGCGCACCACGGCGCGGCGGGACGGCAGCGACTGGGTGATCAGCGGCGAGAAGGTATTCATCACCTCGGGCATGCGGGCTGACTGGATCACCGTGGCCGTGCGCACTGGCGATCCGGGTGCCAGGGGCGCCGGCGGCATCTCCATGATCGTGGTGCCGGGCAGCGCCCCCGGCCTGCAGCGCACCGAGCTGAAGAAGATGGGTTGGTGGTGTTCGGACACCGCGCACCTGCGCTTTGACAACGTGCGCGTGCCGGCCGCCAACCTGCTGGGTGAAGAAGGCGGCGGCTTTCGCATCATCATGACCAATTTCAACGGTGAGCGGCTGGCCATGTCGGCCATGGCGCTGGGCTTTGCGCAGGCCTGCCATGACGAGGCGCTCGACTGGGCGCGCCAGCGAAAGACCTTTGGCGCGGCGCTGGTGGAGCGCCAGGTGATTCGCCACAAGCTGGTGGACATGCAGATGCGCATTGCGTCCACACAAGCCTGGCTGGACGCGGTCACGGCGCGCGCGGATGCGGGCGACGAGGGGCCTGAATGGGTGGCCCAGGTCTGCATGCTCAAGAACCATTCCACGCAGGCCATGCAGTACTGCGCTGACCAGGCCGTGCAGATATTGGGCGCCATGGGCTTCATGCGCGGCACCCGCAGCGAACGCATCTACCGCGAGGTCAAGGTCATGATGATCGGCGGCGGCGCGGAAGAAATCATGAAGGAGCTGGCCGCGCGCCAGCTCGGACTGTAAGAACAACACACCATGCCCAAACCGACCGTCATTGCACCGGCTTTCGAGCCCGAATTCATCCAGGGGCTGACCAGCATCTTTGAAGACAAGATTGTTTTCAACCAGCTGCTGGGCCTGAAGATCATCAGCCTGGCGCCCGACCGCGTGACCGGCCGCATTGTGATGCGGCGCGAACTGGTGGGCCATTACACCCACAACCGCGTGCACGGCGGCGTGATCAGCGCCACGCTGGACGCCATGGGCGGCCTGGCCTGCATGGCCGCCATCGGCGCGCGCCACATGGACGAATCGCCTTCGCAGCGACTGCAGCGCTTTGGCAAGCTGGGCACCATCGACCTGCGCATCGACTATCTGCGCCCCGGCATCAGCGAACACTTCGACCTTCAGGCAGAGGTGCTGCGCCTGGGGTCGCGCGTGGCCAGCACCCGCATGGAATTCCGTGCGGCCGACGGCAAGCTGCTGTCAACGGGGGCGGGCGCGTACATCGTGTCGTAAAAAAAAGCCGCCCGAAGGCGGCTTTCGCGTCAGCGCAGCGCCGGTTTACTTCACGTAATCGGACACGACTTTCCACTTGCCGTCGGTGATCTGTGACATGCGCGAATATTCGTTGCCCAGGCGCTTCTTGGGTCCGTAGGTGGCTTCGGGGCTGCCGAAGATGTCCTTGGGAATCACCATGGTGTCCATGGCCTTGATGAAGCTGTCGGTGGTGAGGTTGGGACCAGCCTTGCGGGCGGCGGCGGCAAACGAGTCGATCGCGTTGTAGCCATAGACCGAGAACACGGTCGGGTCTTCGTTGAACTTGGTCTTGTACTTGTTGGCCCAGAACCGGATGGGCTGGTCGGCTTCGTCCAGGTAGGGGTGCTGCGAGGTGTGCGTCGCATACAGGCCGTTCATGGCGGGGCCGCCCAGCTTGTGGATCAGGTCGGTGTA
>CAZUJD010000160.1:4923-7244 GCA_964620025.1 uncultured Ramlibacter sp.
AGGCCGCGCTCGAACCCAGGAAGGTCGGGCTGTAGCCCAGCTTGCGGGCCGTGCCGATGGCGCCGATGGTTTCACGGATGATGGTGCCCAGGATGACGAAGTCGCAGCCCGAAGCCTGCATCTTCTGCACCTGCGAGCTGAAGTCGGTGGCGCCGCGCTTGTAGCTGGTCTTTTCCGCCAGCGTCATGCCGGCGGCTTTCAGGCCGTCTTCGGCGCCACGCATCACTTCCAGGCCGAATTCGTCGTCCTGGTACATGGTGCAGACTTTCTTGGCGCCCTTTTCCTTCACGAGCTTGGGCGTCACGGTGCGCATCTGGTCGTAGTAGGTGGCGGCGAACGAATACTTCAGCCGGTGAAACGGCTCGTACATTTCGCGTGCGGCCGTGACGGGGAAGAAGTTGAGCACGTTCTTTTCAAACTGCACCGGCATGGCCGCCAGGTTCTGCGCCGTGCCGATGTGGCCGATCATGGCGAAGATCTTGTCCTGGTTGACCAGCTTCTGTGCGGCCAGCACGGCCTTTTTGGGGTCGTAGGCGGAGTCTTCGACGAACAGCTTGAGCTTGCGGCCGTTGATGCCGCCCTGCTCGTTGATCTCGTCCACGCGCAGCATCATGCCCAGGCGCACCTGCTTGCCAAAGCCTGCGATCGGACCAGACAGGTCCTGGATGGAGCCGATGGTGATTTCGGCCTTGCTCACCCCCTGGTTGGAGTTCTGCGCCAGGGCCACGCCGGTCGCGCCTGCCAGGACGGCAACCGCCGCAATGGTTTTCAGTTTCATTGTGTGTCTCCTTGTAGATCGGTCAATAGAGCCGGGCAATTGGCATTCTTGCCCGTTGGTCCCGGGTGTCAAGCTGGCGTATTCACTAGGTAGGCGCTCAGTCCTGGAAGAACTCGGACTCCATGACGAACTTGCCGTCCTTTTGCTGCACCGACTTCAGGCCGCTGAAGGCGACGTAGTCGGACACCACCTTCCAGCGCCCGTCCTGGATCTGCGACAGCCGCGAGAAGCGGTTGCCAAGCCGCCGGGTGGGGCTGAAGCTCAGCTCGGCGGTGCCGAACATGTCGCGCGGGAAGGTCATGGTGTCCATGGCCTTGACGAAACTGTCGGTGCTGAGGTTGGGGCCCACCTTGTAGGCCACCTTGATGAAGTTGTCGATGTTGCCGTAGCCGTAGACCGAGAAAACGCTGGGGTCTTCATTGAACCGGGTGCGGTACTTCGTCACCCAGTGGCGCACCTGCTGGATTGCGTCGTCGGGATAGGGGAACTGCGACGTCATGGTGGCGTACAGGCCGTCCATGCCCTTGCCGCCCAGCTTGGGAATCAGGTCGGTGTACACGGCGCTGGAGCCCACAAAGACGGGCGAGAAGCCCGTCTTGCGGGCCTCGGCCATGGTGCCCACCGTTTCGCGGATGATGGTGCCCAGCACCACCATGTCGCAGCCCGCCGATTTCATGCGGGCGACCTGCGACGAAAAATCCGTGGCACCGCGCTTGTAGGAGGTCTTCTCGACAAACTGCGCGCCCAGCACCTTCAGGCCGGCTTCAGCCCCGCGCATCACCTCGAGCCCGAAATCGTCGTCCTGGTACAGCACGCAGGGTTTCTTCAGGCCGCGCTCCTTCATGAGCCGCGGCGCGGCAATGCGCATCTGGTCGTAGTAGGTTGCGGCGTTGGCAAACTTCAGGCGGTGAAACGGCTCGTACATCTCGCGCGCAGCCGTGATCGGGAAGAAGTTGATCACGTTCTTCTCGAACTGCACCGGCATGGCCGCCAGGTTCTGTGCCGTGCCCAGGTGTCCGACCATGGCAAAGATGCCTTCGCTGTTGACGAGTTTTTGCGCGCCCAGCACGGACTTGCGCGGGTCGTAGCCGTCGTCTTCCACCAGCAGGCGGATCTTGCGGCCGAAAACTCCACCCATGTCGTTGGCTTCGTCCACGCGCATCTGCATGCCGTTGCGGATGTGCTTGCCGTAGCCGGCCAGCGGGCCCGACAGGTCCTGCAGTGTGCCCAGCGTGATCTCGGTCTTGCTGATGCCGGCGGCGTTCTGCGCGATGGCGGCAGCGGCGCCCCATGCCATCAGCGTGACCAGTGCGAGTCTGAATTTCATGTGGTGTCTCCGTTCTTGTCGTTTGAGGTTAGGCACGGGCGGATTCTTCGCGCGTGGTCCGGACTGCGCTTTCACGTAGGCGACTTCGCGACGAAAAAAAGCCGCCCTGGGGCGGCGATTTGTCACGTGGGTGACGGGGTGGGCGCTCTGGTTCCGCCTAGGGAAGGTCTGAACAAGTCCACCGATCATGCCCTCGTGCGTTGAATGACGCAAAGG
>CAZUJD010000161.1:0-7211 GCA_964620025.1 uncultured Ramlibacter sp.
TCCTGCGCCAGCACCAGGGTCCATTGCACGCCGTGTTCGTGGCCATCGGCGGTGGCGGCCTGATCAGCGGCGTGGCCAACTCCATCAAGGCCGTGCGTCCAGAGGTGAAGGTCATCGGCGTTCAGATGAATGACTCCGATGCCATGGCGCAGTCCGTGGCGGCTAAAAGACGGGTGACCCTGCCTGATGTGGGCCTGTTTGCCGACGGCACTGCCGTCAAGCTGGTGGGCGAAGAGACATTCCGCGTGGCGCGCGGACTGGTGGACGACTACGTGATCGTGGACACCGACGCGGTTTGCGCAGCCATCAAGGATATTTTTGTAGATACTCGCAGCATCGTCGAGCCATCAGGCGCGCTGGCGGTGGCGGCCATCAAGCAGTATGTGGCCACCCACAAGACCAAGGGCGAAACGTATGCCGCCATCCTGTGCGGCGCCAACATGAACTTTGACCGTTTGCGCTTTGTCGCCGAGCGCGCCGAAGTGGGCGAGGAGCGCGAAGCCCTGTTTGCCGTGACCATTCCGGAAGAGCGCGGCAGTTTCCGGCGCTTTTGCGAGCTGATCGGCAACCTGCCCGGCGGCGCCCGCAATGTGACGGAGTTCAACTACCGCATCAGCGATTCTGCAAAGGCCCATGTATTTGTAGGCCTGACGACCCATGGCAAGGGTGAAAGCCCGAAGATCGCCGCCAACTTCAGCAAGCATGGCTTCGCCACGCTGGATCTCACGCACGACGACCTGGCCAAGGAGCACATCCGTCACATGGTTGGCGGCCACTCGGCGCTGGCCAGGGACGAGCGGCTGTTGCGCTTCATCTTCCCGGAACGGCCGGGCGCGCTGATGAAGTTCCTGAGCCTCATGCGCCCGGGCTGGAACATCAGCCTGTTTCACTATCGCAACCAGGGTGCCGATTACGGCCGCATCCTGGTGGGGCTGCAGGTACCCAAAGCCGACACAAAGGCATTCAACGCGTTTCTGGACACCTTGGGTTATCCCTACGTGGAAGAAACCAACAACCCTGTTTACCGATTGTTTCTGCAGACGTAGCATGTAACAACCGGTGTGGCAATGGCGCCGCACGAGGAGACATGGCGATGTTGAGACTCGGGATCGTGATCGACTCCGCGGCCGAGGTGCCGGCCAGCATTCTGGCCAATCCCCACGTACGCCTGCTACCCGTCAGGATCCGCATTGACGACCAGCGCTATGTCGACGAGCGCAATCCCGACGCCACACGCGACTTCAATTCGCGCATGCTTGACCTGAAAACGGCCGAGGTATCCCGCTCGGTCCCGCCTGACGAGCCCGAGATCCGCAAATTCATGATCGACCAGCTGGCCACGGAGTTCGACCATGTGTTTGGCCTGTTCGTCACCTCCACGCGCTCGCCGATCTTCAAGAACGCCTTCGAGGCCGCATCGCGCGCCATCACGGACTCCATGCCCGTGCGCATGCGCGCCGGCATCAAGGGACCGCTGCTGGTGGAGTGCTACGACAGCCAGAACCTGTTTTCGGGCTATGGCGTGCAGGTGCTGGAGGCCCTGCGCGAGTTCGAGGTCGAACCGCTGGTAGCCAACATCCGCACCCACATGCAGGAACTCAGCAAGTCGTCCTATGGTTACCTGGCGCCTTCCAACCTGGACTTCCTGCTGACCCGGGCACGGGCACGGGGAGACACCAGTGTCGGCTTTCTGGGCCAGACCGCCGCCAAGGTGCTGGGCATCATGCCGGTACTGCGCGGCTTTCAGGGCAAAACCGAAGCCGTGGCCAAGGTACGTGGCGCTGCCGCCGCACGCCAGCATGTGCTGAACCTGGCGCGCCGCGAAGTGGGCCGCGGTCTGCAGGCGCCCTTTGTGGCCGTGAGCTATTCGGGCGACACGACCGACGTGCTGGCTCTGCCCGAATACCGGTCGCTGGTCGCTGAAGCGCAAGCCAAGGGCGTGCAGGTCACGCTGCAGGAAATGGCGCCCACCAACTCGGTCAACACCGGTCCCAATGCGTTGTCGGTCGGCTTCATCGGACAGCCTCACGAAGCGGAACTGTAGGCCCTGCTGCGGGGGCCTTAGGATGCGCGGGTGAACTTCATCCGCCACTACCTGCTCGCCGTCCAGTTCTTCACCCGCATACCGGTCACCGGCGCACTGGCCGGCTGGGTTGGCTTCAGCCCCGCCATGCTGCGCGCCAGTGCGGCGCATTTCCCCGGTGTGGGCTGGCTGGTGGCAGGGGTGTCCTGCGCAACCTATGGGGTGGTGGCCCTGTGGTTGCCGGCCAGCGTCTTGACTCCCATGGCCGCCGCTGTGGCCTGCACCATTGCCACCGTGCTGCTCACCGGCGGCTTTCACGAAGACGGCCTGGCCGACGTGGCCGACGGTCTGGGCGGCTCCAGCCAGCGTGAACGGGCCCTGCAGATCATGAAGGATTCACGCATCGGTGCCTTCGGCGCGATGGCGTTGGTCCTGGCCTTGATGGCCAAGGTCATCTTGCTGGCCGTGCTGGGCAACCAGGGACTGTGGGTCGCCGTGGCAGCACTGGCTGCCGCGCATGTGGCCTCGCGCCTGTTCCCGCTGCTGCTGGTGCGTGCGCTGGTGCATGTGGGTGACGCTGACGGCTCCAAGAGCAAGCCGCTGGCAGACCAGATCACGCTCGCGGCGCTCGGTACAGCAGCGCTGTGGTGCGTGTTGCCGCTGGGACTGGCTGTTTTGGCGCAGGGTCCACTGCCGATCCTTGGCGGCTTGCTGGCAGCGACGGCGGCCTTCTTGTGGATGGGACGCCTGTTCGTGCGGCGCCTGCAGGGCTTTACGGGGGACTGTCTGGGCGCCACCCAGCAGGTGTGCGAGATCGCGTTCTATTTCGGCATGGCCGTCGCCCTGTAAATGCGCCTGTGGCTTGTGCGTCATGCCAAACCGCTGGTGGAAGCGGGCACCTGCTACGGCGCCCTGGACATCGCCGCCGACGGCCACGCCACCCTGCAGGCGGCGCAGTCGCTGGCGCAGGCACTGCCCCGGCAAGCCGTGCTGTGCAGCTCACCGCTGCAGCGCTGTACCGCGCTGGCCGCCGCGTTGTGCACGTTGCGCGACGATCTGACTTTCACCACCGACAACCGATTGCGCGAGATGGACTTTGGCGCCTGGGAAGGCCGGCGCTGGGACGCACTGGGCGCGGCCGAACTGCAAGCCTGGACCGACAACTTCGCGCACCACTGCCCCGGCGGGGGTGAATCCGTGCACGGCTTCATGGCGCGGGTGACTCAGGCCTGGGACGAGACCCGGTCCCGGGGGCCGGACGCGGTCTGGATCACCCACGCCGGCGTGATCCGCGCCGCGATGTTGCTGCACACCGGTCGGGTGCCGGTGACGCAAGCCGCGCAATGGCCGGCGGCTGCCTGCAGCTTCGGCCAATGGCAGGTCATTGAGCGCTGAGGCATCCACCTAGGGAACCCAGCCACCCTGACTCGGCCCGGCGACAAGGCCAGCGTCAGGCCCTTGCGATCCAGCGTTGCTGTGCAGCCAGCTTCTGCACACCCCGCCAATCGCGGCATTGCGCCACCACACGTGGCCACACACGTTGCAGCAACTCGCATTCGGCCAGCGTATCAGCAGCCGCCTGGTGGCGCACGGCGCAATGGATGTCGAAGTGCGCCATCCATTCGTCCAGTGAGCGGGCCCGCACGCCTTCGTGCGTGACGGCGCACAGGTGCTCGATATCCACCCAGGGGTTGGGCAGCTCTTCACCCAGGTGCGCCTTTGAGAAGCGGCCAATGAGGGTCTGGTCGAACGCTGCATGGAATGCAAGCAGGGGTGACGACCCCACGTAAGTGGCAAAGTCCCGCAGCGCGACCGTGGGCTCCACGCCATCGCGCTGGCGCTGCGCGCCAATGCCGTGCAGCAGGATGTTGTCGTGCGTGGACGCCACATCCTGGCGCAACACCACCTCAAAGCTGTCTGCGGGCAACACGCTCAGGCGTCGCGCTACCCATTCGACCTTGAGCGCAATGGCGGCAATCGCCAGCAGCCGATCGCGGCGCGGGTCCAGCCCGCTGGTCTCCACATCCAGCACCACCCAACGGCCTTCATCGACCGGCGGCGACCGCGTCCACCAGCTCACCGCTCGTAGTCCAGCTGCAGGCGCTGCTGCAGCGCCCGGGCCACGCGAAACGACTCCTTCAGGATGCGCCGGTCGATGTCATTCAGGCCCGCCACCACCAGGAGGTTGGGCCGCGCCGCATCCGCAGGGTCTTCCAGCTGCACGCGCAGGCGCAGCATCTGCAAAAACTCGAAGCCACCCGTCCACGCTTCGTGCTCGTGCGCTGCCAGGCCCAGGCGCGTGCCTGTCGCCTCCAGCCGCTCACGCGTGCCCGTGGCCGTCACGCCGTGGGCCAGCGCATACAGGCGCGATGCGTCCACAAATATCGCCGTGCCTTGCAGCTTCAGGTCCACGGCGCCGGTGTCATCCACATCCACGCCGCCCAGCCAGTTCAGGGGTGCAGCATGGGCCAGCGCATTCAGCGCCATCTGCTTCAGAAAGCGCGGCGTGCGCCGGGCCCACTCCACCACCTCGGCGCGCAATGTGTCCGCCAGGGCGGCATCTCCCGCTAGCGCGCGAAAGTCAAAGTAGATGCTGGCGTTGAGCAGGTCCTGTGGGGCGCCGTGCTCGATCCACTGGGCAAAGCGCTCACGCCATTCACGCAGCGTCAGGCAGCAACCTGGCTCGCCGGCCATGATGCCGCCGCGGCACAACGGGTAGCCGCACGCGTCCAGCGCCAGATTCACAGCGCGGCCGAAGGCCTGTGCGGCCTCGCGTTGTGCCATCGGCGTGTCATCGGGCAGGATCAGTGCATTGTCCTGGTCGGTGGCAACAGTCTGCTCGCTGCGCCCCTCGGAACCCAGGGCCAGCCAGCAAAGGCGCTGCAGATCGATGCCGTGCTGCGCAGCCAGGACTTCCAGCAGTCGCTGGGTCAGCACATCATTCAGATGGCTGATCAAGGCGGTCAGCTGACGCGCCTGCACGCCCTGGCCCAGCAGGCTGCGGGCAAAGCGCCGGATGTCCTGCGCCACCAGTTTCAGGGTGTCCACGTCGGGCGCCGCGCGGATCGACGTGCTGACCTGCTTGAGGCTCAGGCGCTGCATGGCAAAAAGGTCACGCTCGGACACCATACCCACCGCCACGCCGCCACGGGTGACCGGCACATGGCGGATGCCATGTGCCGACATCAGCAGCGCCGCATCCTGTGCGGTGTGTTCCACCGTCAGGCAATGCACCGGCTGCACCATCACCTGCGAAACCGGGACATCCAGCGGCACCCGCGCCAGTGTCACCCGGCCCAGCACGTCATAGCGCGTGAGAATGCCCAGTGGACACCCCTGCGTGTCGGTGACCAGCATGGACCCGATGCGCCGGCCATGCATCGTCTGCAACACTTCCCGCAACGGCGCCCCCGGGTCACAGGTCACGGGGGCCGTACCGGCCAGCTCGCCCAGCGGCGTTTCCAGGGACTGCTCGGCCAGGGTCTGTGACGAGTAGGCCACCTGCAATGCGCGGCGCGACAGGTCCAGGAATTTCAGCACGCGCCCGTTCAGGAAATCGGCAAAAGCCGCGCTGCGTCCCGCCAGCGCACGCATGGCTTCCACCGGCAGTACCAGCACAAAAGTGTCCTGCACAGCGCGGTAGCTCGCCGTCACCGCGCGCTGCGCCACGGCGGCGCTCACCGGAAACAGGTCTCCGGCTTCATACTGGAACGCGCCGCCCGACAGGTCGGCCATGCCGCGCACACCGGTTACTGCCCCCTGTCGGATATAGAAGATCTCGTTGACGACCCCACTGGCCGGCTCCACCATCATGTCGCCCGGTGCGTAGTAGCGTTGCTGCGACTGCGTCAGGAAATAGTCCAGCGCCTGCGCATCCATCTGGGCAAACGGCGGTGACCGCATCAGGGCCTGGCGCAGGTTGGCCAGCAGGCTGGATGACGGACTGGAGGCGATACCCTGCTCGGTAGGAACGCGATCGGCCGTCATGGGAAACGGTGCGGGGGTGCCCTACCTTTTGGGCAGCGGCATTTCCAGCGTGAATGCTGCGGGTCCGTCAGCCGACGGACCGAGCGTGGCGCGGCGCGGCGCCACTGATTGCAGGACCAGGCCATCTTCGATCTGGGCGCCCACGCGGTAGGGCTTGGCGGGCTTGCCATCGACCGCAATCAGCGCCGCGCCGCCTTTGGAGCGGGCTGACACCACACCCACCAGGGCAAATCGTGCGGACTGCGCAGGCACAGCAACTGCTGCTGCACCTGGGGCCGCCACGGCACCCAGCAGCCGCGCCACCGCCGCCGGATCTGCCTGCACGGCAGGACCGGCCGCCACAGGGGCGGACACCAAAGTGCCAGATGCCGCTGGCAGCTTCAGGCCCCAGTACACCGCGCAGGCTGCAGCCAGCAGCCACACGGCGAACGAGCCCGCTCGGGGCAGCCAGGGATTGGGGGCCAGGGTGGACATGGGGCGATTATCATTGAAGCGAACCGACGCAAGGCAGTACCACCGATGACATCCACCCCCACCCTGCTTCAACGCGCCGCACGCGGCCTCCAGGCCGGCTTCACCCTGATCGAACTCATGGTGGTGCTGGTGATCATCGGGGTGCTGGCTGCGCTGATCGTGCCCAATGTGCTGGACCGCGCCGACGACGCGCGCGTGACCGCAGCGCGTACCGATGTCAGCAACCTGATGCAGGCCCTCAAGCTGTACAAGCTGGACAACCAGCGTTACCCCAGTGCAGAGCAGGGCCTACAGGCGCTGGTCACGCGGCCAACAGCCGGCGTGGCGCCCCCGAACTGGAAGCCTTACCTGGAAAAGCTGCCCAACGACCCCTGGGGCCGGCCGTACCAATACCTCAACCCCGGGGTCAAGGGCGAGATCGACGTGATGTCCTTCGGAGCCGACGGCCAGTCCGGCGGAGAGGGCAAAGATGCCGACGTCGGCAGCTGGCAGTAGGCGAGCCCCCACGCTCGGCACTGCGTGTCCTCGCTGCCCCCCGAGGGGGCCGCGCCCGCCTTGGGGCGGCCCGGCGGCGAACGTGACCCCCACGCACGGCACTGCGTGTCCTCGCTGCCCCCCGAGGGGGCCGCGCCCGCCTTGGGGCGGCCCGGCGGCGAACGTGACCCCCACGCACGGCACTGCGTGTCCTCGCTGCCCCCCGAGGGGGCCGCGCCCGCCTTGGGGCGGC
>CAZUJD010000162.1:0-7211 GCA_964620025.1 uncultured Ramlibacter sp.
AGCGTGCTGGCCGACGACTGGCCGAACAGGCTCATGGGGGCGGCCTGCAACGTACCGACCAGCCGCCGGCGCAACGCCACCCTGGCCTGGTTGGCCATGTAGGCCAGCGAATACTGGGCCACGAAGCCGGCCAGCCCGCGCATCGCGAACAGGCCCAGCAGTGCGGCCGGCACCAGCCACAGGCTGAAGGCGCCGCCCTTGAAACCGTCGTCCAGCAACGGCTGCATGAGCGCGGGGATCACAGGCTCGGTCACGGCCGCCAGGGTGGTGGCAACGACCATGCAGGGCAGGGCCCAACCCGAGCCGCGAAAGTACGGCACAAAGCGCCGCAAGCGCTGCAGCACGGTGCCGCGCGGGGCGGGTGGGCTGCCGGTGGCATTCATGTGGCGGTAGCGGGCACGGGCTGGGGAAGGGGGGCCGTGTCTTCCCGGGTGGCCGGGCGCTGCTGCAGGCCCAGCGCCAGCAGCAGCCCGATGACGATGCAGAAGTACTCGCCGATCAGCGCGTCAAAGAGCGACGAGTTGAACAGGCATGCAATGGCGAGCACCGCCACCAGGGATTCAGCGGCATGGCGCACCGGCGTCCGAAAACGCCGGGCATCACGCACGACCAGCGCCATGAAAGCCAGCAGCAGTACGATGCCGCCCACTCCCAGATGGACACCCCACAGCAGGTATTCCTGGTGCGGGTTGCGAACCTGCGCCGTACCTTCCACCAGCTGGCCGCCGTCGGCCCGGGACAGGCGGGTGTATTCACGGTTCCAGCTGCCCGCGCCGAATCCGGTCAACGGCCGTTCGGCGATGGCCTGCAGCGACCGGGACCAGAACGTCAGGCGCTGCCCGGATGACGACGCCGGATCATTTTGTTGTTTGTAGGCCTGGACTTCGTCCACCACGGCGGTCAGCCGTTTGTTGAACTGCGTGGACAGCAGCATGGCCAACGCCACCAGCACCAGCGGCGTGACCAGGCCGGCGATGCGCCAGCGCGCCGGCATGGACCACAGCAGCGCCAGCGACATCACGCCAATGGCCGCGACGTGGCCGCTGCGCCCGGGCAGCATGACCAGCGCATTGACCAGACCGGCGGCGGCCAGCGCGGCACCGAACCAGGCGCCCCGGCGGCCAGGGAAATCATGGCGCAGGTGCCAGCAGATGGCGGCAAAGGCGGCGGTCATGATGGTCTGGTCCAGGTAGCTGGAATAGACCGTGGCGACGGAATTGCGCGTGGCGGGGACCCAGAATACTGGCGCCCCCAGGTACAGCAGCCAGGAGGTCGCCACCACAAAGGATTGCGATGCAATGTAGATGCCCACGGCCAGCAGGGCTTCGCGTGGAGTGCGCACCAGCAGGGCAATGGCCGGGATGAGCAGCAGCTTGCTGTACTTGATGACGTCGCCCAGCGCCTGCGGCCCGGGTTCGCTGGTCCAGGCCAGGCTCAGGGCCATGGCGGCAAGCATCAGCAGGATGACGGGCACCGACGTCAGGCGGGCCAGCATGGCATCGGGCCGGCCGCGGCGGATGGCACCCATGAGAACTGCCACACTGGCCAGCAAGGCCAGCAGCTTGGCAATGTTGGTGGCGGCCAGCGAGACGGGAATAAAGGCAGCCAGCATGTACACAGGCCAGGGCCGCAGTGTCTCCCAGCTTCTTATTTGCACCACCCGGTAACCTCATAATTGCGGACAAGCCCGGATTATCCACGCTGTTCACAAGCCCAAATTTTCAATGCACCTGTCTGTCATCGTCATCACCCGCAACGAGGCCGCCAACCTGCGAGCCTGTCTGGAATCGGTGGCGTTCGCAGATGAAAAGATCGTGGTGGACAACGCCAGCACCGACGCCACGGCGGCCATCGCCCGCGAATGTGGTGCCACCGTGACGCACACCGATGACTGGCCCGGCTTTGGCCCGCAAAAAAACCGGGCCCTTGCACTGGCCACAGGTGACTGGGTGCTGTCCATCGATGCGGATGAACGGGTAACCCCGGAACTGGCTGCGCAGATCCGCGAAGCCATGGCGTCGGGCCGGTCCAGGGCATTCGAGATACCGCGCCTGACGCGGTTTTGCGGCCAGTGGATACACCACTGCGGCTGGACGCCTGATCATGTGCTGCGGCTGTTCCGGCGAGGCTCGGCGAGATTCAGCGACGACCTGGTGCATGAACGCGTGCTGGTTGACGGCCCCCGTCCAGCCCGGCTGTCCAGCGTGCTGTTACATGAAAGCTACCCCACGCCCGAGCATTATTGGCGCAAACTGCAGGCCTACAGCCAGGCGTGGGCCGTGCAGCGTCATGCCGAAGGACGGACCACCTCCATGGGACGCGCTGCACTGTCGGGCCTGGTGGCCTTTGTTCGCAGCTACGTCTTCCGTATGGGTTTTCTGGACGGGGCCATGGGGTTTGCCGTGTGTACCATGCAAGCCCAGGCTGCCTTTGGAAAATACTTCGCCCTGTATTGTTTGAACCGACAAGATGATCCAACCCCTCCTGCCGAAAATCATTGAACCTGCCAGCGGCTCACGCCGCCTGGTGCTGGGCGGCCTGCTGGCCGGCTCGCTGACACCGGCGCTGGCACAGTTTCGCGTGGAAGTCTCCGGCGTTGGCATGACGCAGCTGCCCATTTCTGTCGCGGCGTTTCGCGGCGAAGACAGCACGCCGCAAAAAATTGCCGCGATCGTCCAGGCCGACCTGGAACGCAGCGGACAGTTCCGTCCGGTGGATGCAGCCGGTGTGTCACTGGACGAAACCAGCCGTCCCGACGTCGCCTTGTGGCGCCAGCGCAAGGCCGATTCGCTGGTCACCGGCAGCGTCAGCCGCCTGGCCGATGGTCGCTACGACGTGCGCTTTCGCCTGTGGGACGTGGTGCAGGCCCAGGACCTGGGCGGGCAGAGCTATGCCGTCACGGCCGGTGACCTGCGGCTTGCGGCCCACCGCATTGCCGATTTCGTCTACGAAAAGCTGACCGGCGACAAGGGGGTGTTCTCGACCCGTATTGCCTATGTGACCAAGGCGGGCAACCGCTACAACCTGTGGGTGGCCGATGCCGACGGCGAAAACGCGCAGAGCGCACTGGCCAGCCCCGAACCCATCATTTCGCCTTCATGGTCGCCCTCGGGCGGGCAACTGGCCTACGTGTCGTTCGAATCGCGCAAGCCGGTGGTCTACGTGCATGACGTGTCCAGCGGCCGGCGCCGGCTGCTGGCGAACTTTCGCGGCTCCAACAGTGCGCCTGCCTGGTCGCCCGACGGCCGTTCTCTGGCGGTCACGCTCACGCGCGACGGCGGCTCGCAGCTGTACACGATCGACGCCAACGGCGGTGAGCCCCGGCGCCTGACGCAATCGGCCAGCATCGACACCGAGCCGGTGTATTCGGCCGACGGACGCAGCATCTATTTTGTGAGTGATCGTGGCGGCGCGCCGCAGGTTTACCGCATGGGGACCAACGGGGGCGCACCTGAACGCGTGACCTTTACCGGGGGTTACAACATATCCCCTGCCATCAGCCCGGACGGGCGCTGGCTGGCCTACATTTCCCGCGTCGGCGGTGCGTTCAAGCTGCACGTCATGGAACTTGCCAGCGGGAACGTGAACTCAATTACTGACACCACTGCCGACGAAAACCCCAGTTTTTCGCCCAATGGCCGCCTGATCGTCTATGCAACCCTGCAGCAGGGCCGCGAAGCGCTCATGACGACCACACTGGATGGCAAGATCAAGGCCCGCCTGGCGGGGCAGGGTGGTGACATACGCGAACCGGACTGGGGTCCGTTTCAGAAGTGATCCGTTTTTCAGGAGGTCTCAGGATGATCAAAAGCGTTTTTGTGGCAGCAGCCCTGGCGGCAGTACTGGCAGGCTGTGGCTCCAGCGTCAAGCTGGACGATGTGCCGGTGGAAGACAAAAGCGGCAACCAGGTCACCCAGCAGACCGGCACGGGTGGCCCCGGTGCCGGTACCGGCGGCACAACGCAAACACGCGTGGAGCCCGTCAACCTCACGCCCGGCAATGACGCCGCCGCCGGCCCGGTCGGCGTGGCGCGTATCGTGTACTTTGACTACGACAGCTTCGTCATCAAGCCGGAGTTCCAGTCCCTGATCGAGTCGCACGCGAAGTTCCTGAAGACCGCCAACAGCCGCAAGATCGTGATCGAAGGCCATACCGACGAACGGGGTGGCCGCGAATACAACCTGGCGCTGGGCCAGAAGCGCTCCGAAGCCGTGCGCCGGGCCCTGGGCCTGCTGGGCGTTGCCGACAGCCAGGTGGAAGCTGTGAGCTTCGGCAAGGAAAAGCCCGCAGCCAACGGCAGCACCGAAGCCGCCATGGCGCAAAACCGCCGCGCCGAGATTGCGTACCGCTGATGAAGGGGCGCGCATTGCTCCTGGTACCGGCGCTGCTGCTGAGCGCGTCGGCTTTTGCCGGCCTGTTTGACGACGAAGAGGCGCGCAAGGCCATCCTGGACCTGCGCCAGAAGGTCGAGGCCAACCGCATCGCGGCCGAGGGTGCCAACCAGCGCATGGGCGAGGAACTGCGCCGCGCCAGCGATGAAAACGTGCAGATGCGCCGCAGCATGCTGGACCTGCAAAACCAGATCGAAACCCTGCGCAGTGAGCTGGCCACCTCCCGTGGCCAGCAGGAACAATTGGCCAAACAACTGAGCGAGGCCCAGCAGCGCCAGAAGGATCTGGCCGTTGCCGTCGAGGAGCGGCTGCGCAAGTTCGAGCCCACCAAGGTCACGGTGGACGGGCAGGAGTTTGCCGCCGAACCCGCTGAAAAGCGCGACTTCGAGGCCGCGCTGGCCACCTTCCGCAAAGGCGATTTTGCGCCGGCGCAGGCCGCTTTCAGCGATTTCATCAAGCGCAATCCGCAAAGCGGTTACGTGCCGTCAGCCCTGTTCTGGCTGGGCAATGCACAGTACGCCACGCGTGACTACACCGGCGCCATCGCCAATTTCCGGGCGCTGCTCACGCGTTCGCCCGACCACGTGCGTGCGCCCGAGGCCGTGCTGTCGATTGCGAACTGCCAGATCGAGCTCAAGGACACCCGGTCGGCCCGCAAGACTCTGGACGACCTCATGAAGGCCTATCCGCAGTCTGAAGCCGCCGGGGCCGCGCGCGAACGCCTGGCCCGACTGCGCTGACGGCTATTCGCCCCCGCCTAGAATTGGCGGATGCAAGTTTCTGACCTCGCCGCCCTCAACACCCAGGTGTTGTGGGCCGCCTTCATCCTCTCGACACTGTTTGGCGCCATTGCCCAGCGCACCCATTTCTGCACCATGGGGGCCATCAGTGACGTCATGAACATCGGTGACTGGACGCGCATGCGCCAGTGGGTGCTGGCCATCGGTGTGGCCATGATCGGCTTTGCCGTTCTGGTGGCCACTGGCCGGCTGGATCCTGCCAAGACCCTGTATGCCTCCAGCCGCTTCATCTGGCTGTCAGCCGCTGTGGGCGGGACGCTGTTCGGCTTCGGCATGGTGCTGGCGTCGGGTTGCGGCAGCAAGACCCTGGTGCGTATCGGCGGGGGCAGCCTGAAGTCGCTGGTGGTGTTCCTGGTCATGGGGGTGGCGGCGTTCGCCACGCTCAAGGGCATCACGGCCGTCGTGCGCGTGGGCACCGTGGACAGGGTCGCGGTGGACCTGGCCGCCGGCACCGCCTTGCCGTCCTGGCTGGCCGGCGCAACCGGTATGGCGCAAAAGCAGGCCTGGCTGGTGCTGGGTGTGCTGCTGGGGGGGGCTCTGGCCGTGTGGGCATTGCTGGGGCGCGAATTCCGCAAGTTCGACAACCTGCTGGCCGGCCTGGGTATCGGCGGCGTGGTGGTGGCCATGTGGTGGGTCAGCGGGCATATGGGCTTTGTCGCCGAACACCCGGACACGCTGCAGGAGGCGTTTGTGGCCACCAATTCCGGCCGGGCTGAGGCGCTGAGCTTTGTTTCGCCCGTGGCTTACACGGTGGACTGGGTGATGTTCTTCAGTGACAAGAGCAAGGTGCTGACGCTGGGCATCGTGTCGGTGTTCGGCGTGGTGCTGGGCTCGGCTGTGGCCGCCGTGCTGGGCCGCAGCTTCCGCTGGGAAGGCTTTGGCAGCACCGAAGACGTTGCCAACCATCTGGCTGGCGGCGTGCTCATGGGTGTGGGCGGGGTCACCGCCATGGGCTGCACAGTGGGGCAGGGGCTGAGCGGCCTTTCCACCCTGGGCATCACCAGCTTTGTGGCGGTGGGTTTCATCGTGCTGGGGGCCGTGGCTGCCTTCAGGTACCAGATCTGGCGTCTGGAGCGCATGGCTTGACCGCCACGCTGGCAGCACCCGACCTGCAGCGCCGTTTCAGCGGCCTGGAGCGCCTGTATGGCGTAGCCGGGGCGGCCCGCATACGGGCCGCCCATGTCGCCGTGATCGGCATCGGCGGCGTGGGGTCCTGGGCGGCCGAGGCGCTGGCGCGAAGCGGTGTGGGCTGCCTGACGCTGGTGGACCTGGACCACGTGGCCGAATCCAACATCAACCGGCAGATCCATGCGCTGGACAGTACTGTCGGCCAGGCCAAGGTGACGGCCATGGGTGAGCGCATCGCCCAGATCAACCCGGCCTGCGTGGTGAACGGCATCGAAGAGTTCGTTGAACCTGCCAACTGGCCGCAGATCCTGCCCGCCGGGGTGGACGCTGTGATTGACGCCTGCGACCAGATCAGGGCCAAGACGGCCATGGCCGCCTGGGCACGTCACACCGGTGCCTTGTTTGTCAGCGTTGGCGCCGCCGGCGGCAAAAGGCTGGCCCACAAGGTTGACGTGGACGACCTGGCCCAGACCACCCATGACCCGCTGCTGGCGCAGGTACGTTACCGGTTGCGCAAGGAACACGGCGCCCCTCGCGAGGGCAAGCCCATCGGCGTGGCCTGCGTCTTCAGCCGCGAGGCCGTAGCCCCGCCCGACCCGTCCTGCGCCATCGATGGTGCAGACGGGTCGCTGAACTGCCACGGCTATGGCTCGGTGGTCACCGTGACCGCCACTTTCGGTCAAAGCGCCGCGGGCTGGCTGCTGGAAAAAATAGCAACGACAGAACCGAAAAAAACGACGCTATAATTTAAGGCTTTGCCGCACCCCGTCACCATATGGGGTTCAACACAACGGCAAAAAAGCGTGGGACGTTAGCTCAGTTGGTAGAGCAGCGGACTTTTAATCCGTTGGTCACAAGTTCGAATCTTGTACGTCCTACCAAATCTTCAAAG
>CAZUJD010000163.1:0-7186 GCA_964620025.1 uncultured Ramlibacter sp.
CATGACCATGACCTCGGGATGGCAGAAGTCCCACAGCATTTCTGGGATCAGCACCAGGTCAAGCCCGGCCATGTTGCGCCGCAGTTGCGCTGCATTGGCCGCTTCGCGCACCAGGTCGAGTTCGTCATGCAGGTACTTGTCAAACTCGGCGACCACTTCGCGCGGCTTGAGCCGCTTGCCGTCGGCTGACAGGCTCTCCACCCAGCCAGCCATCATGCGCATGAGGCCCAGGTCCTTTTCAATCACGGGCAGCATGCCGGGTCGCAACACCTTCACGGCCACTTCGCGCTCACGCCCGTCGCGGTCCTTGACCACGGCAAAATGGACCTGTGCAATTGACGCGCTGGCAATCGGCTTGCGCTCAAAGCTCACAAAAATGTCGGCCACCGGCCGGTGAAAGGCCCGCTCGATGGTGGCGATGGCCACGTCAGAATCGAATGGCGGCACGCGGTCCTGCAGGCGTGCCAGCTCGTCGGCGATATCGGTGGGCAGCAGGTCACGCCGGGTCGACAGCACCTGGCCGAACTTCACGAAAATCGGCCCGAGGCGCTCCAGTGCCTCACGCAACCGCTGTCCGCGCGGGGCCTGCAGGTTGCGCCCCACCGACACGATGCGCGCGATCACGCGCAGCCAGGGCTTCTGGAAGCTGGTCAGTACCAGGCCGTCCAGGCCATAGCGCAAGGCCACCCAGACGATGAAAATTCCGCGAAAGTACCGGGTCATGCCGTGCCGCCGCCCCTGCGCGCGCCCGCAAACTGGCGCATGGCCTGGGCCATGCCACGCACGGCCTGCATCAATGCATGGGCCGGCGCATCGCCCATCAGGCGCGACAGGTCCTCTTCCAGATCCCAGCGCACGTTGTCCACCAGCCAGTTGACTTCCGCGGCCAGCTGCACATCACCCTCGATACGCACCGGTGGCTTGTCGCCACGCAGCGCAGCCTGGGCCAGCGCCCAGGGGGATTCTTCCGTCACCGTCAACGTCAGATCGGGCGTACCTGTGGCTGGGGCCACTTCGAGCAGTCCGGCGGGCGTGGCAGCCAGCCGGATGGAAAACATGCGCCAGCGGGCCTCAATGACGCGACCGTCCTGGCGTGCCAGCCGCGCCTGGGCCTCGGGTTCCTGCATCAGCACGTAATTGATCAGCAACACCAGGCGCTGGTGGGTTTCCTCCACGGCCCAAGCCGGGGGCTGCAGGCCCGCGCCCAGCCGGTCAAACAAGGTGTCCAGAAATGGAAAAGGGGACTGTGTTGCCATAGTCCCCCGATTATGCGGCCCGCCTTTGCAGGCGACGGCGATTCGCCGGCTTACTGAAGGGCCTGAACCCCGGCCACCAGCCACCCGGTGGAGCCGCTCTTGGGCTTGGTCATGTTCCACACCTCGCGGAACGGGCTGGGGCCGGCCGAGGGCTGCTCGCGAATCATGCCGGAGAACTCCACGCTGGCCATGTAGTCGTCGCCCAGATCTTCAATGCCCAGCAATTGGGCCTCGAGCATCACGACGTCAGTCTTGTTGGGCAGGCCCGCTGTGTGGCTCTCGCGCTCTGCCAGCTGTGAACGGATTTCTCCGGCCATTTCATCGGTCATCATGGAGCGAAGGGTCACCATGTCGGCCTGGTCCCAGGCATCCTGCAGCGTCACGAAATTGCGCTTGGCCGCCGACAGGAAGCCCGCGGAATCAAAGCCGGACGGAATGCCCCAGCTCTGCGCACCGGCCAGCGCCGAGCCGATCTGCACGCCACCGGCTCCGGTGGCGTCCGCGTACTTGCCGGCATCAAACGCCATGCTGCTGCGTTCCCAGGGACGGGCCGAGGCGTCGTTGCCCACCTTGTCAGGGCTGTACTGGCGCAAAGCAGTCGCATCGGACGCCGAACCCGCCCCCTGAAGGGCGAAGGGCCCGGCCCCGTTCGCTGCTGCCGGGGGGCCACGGCGCGCACGCATGACCATGCCGATCACGACCATCACCACCAGCGCCAGCAAGGCAAACAACATGAACTGGCCAAACGCCTCACCCAGCCCCAGCGAGCTGGCCAGCCAGGCCAGACCCAGACCAGCCGCCAGGCCACCGAGCATGGCGCCCCAGGGGCGCTTGGGCGCAGCAGCAGCTGGCGCAGCGGCAGGCGCGGCCGCCGGCTTGGCCGCCGTGGCGGCAGTGGCGTTTTGTGCTGGAGCTGCCGGCGCGGCGGGTGCGGCTTCGCGCTGGGTTACGTTGCTGGACTGTCGGCCCAGCGGCTTGCCGCCCGCAAGTCGCTTGGCCTCGGCATCAGCGGTGGCCATCAGCATCAGGCCCGCCAGAATCAATGACAGGTACTTCATGTCACCTCCGGTGTACTTCATCGTTTTCATGTGCGCTTCGCACGCCTCAATTCAACCGCACAACCTCAACACTTGATTCCAACATGCAAGGCGACCACGCCCCCTGTGAGGTTGTGAAAATCCACATGGCCGAAACCGGCCTTCTTCATCATGGACTTCAGCTCCTGCTGGCCCGGATGCATGCGAATGGACTCGGCCAGATAGCGGTAGCTGGCGTCGTCACCCGCAACCAGCTTGCCCAGACGGGGCAGCACGCTGAATGAATACCAGTCGTAGACCTTTTCAAGCGGTCGCGCCACTTTGGAAAATTCCAGTACCAGCAGCTTGCCTCCCGGCTTGAGCACCCGGTTCATTTCTGCCAGTGCGGTGTCCTTGTGCGTCATGTTGCGCAGGCCGAAGGCCACACTCACGGCGTCAAAGTGACTGTCCGGGAATGGCAGTTTTTCGGCATCACACACCAGCGTGGGGACGGCTACCCCGGCATCGAGCAGGCGGTTGCGTCCGGTGCGCAACATGGCTTCATTGATGTCGGTGTGCACCACCTGCCCGGTGGTGCCCACCTTGCGGGCAAATGCCAGCGCCAGGTCACCGGTACCGCCGGCTATGTCGAGCACTCGGGCACCTTCGCGCAGGTTCGCGACCATCACGGTGTAGGCCTTCCAGGCACGGTGCAGCCCCATGGACATGAGGTCGTTCATGAGGTCGTAGCGGGGTGCGACCGAGTCGAACACGCCACGCACGCGGCGTGCCTTGTCGTCCTCGGAAACCGATTCAAATCCGAAATGCGTGGAGGCCATGACGGAATGCTAGGGCCGAATGGCGCCCGCCAAGGCCACAACCCCGCACCAAAGCGGGGAATCTGTCGGAAATATGACGAAATGCCGCCGTTGCTTGCGCAACCTGACTGTCAATGGTTCGTGCAGGCGTGGCCGCCCCGGGGTGTCATGGGAGCATCGCGATCGACGCCAGCAGCGGCGAGCCGCGCGGCGTATTCGGCCCACAGCGCATCCTGGCGCGCACCCAGTTCGTACAGATAGGCCCATGAAAACAGGCCGCTGTCATGACCGTCCGAAAAGGCCGGCTGCACCGCGTAATTGCCGACAGGCTCCAGCCCTACGAGGTCCACATGCCGCTTGCCGGTTTGCAGTACCTCCTGGCCAGGGCCATGGCCCTGGACCTCTGCCGACGGGGAATACACGCGCATCAGTTCAAACGGGATGCGAAATGAAGCGCCGTCGGAGAAAGCCACCTCCAGCACCCTGGACTGGTTGTGAACCGTGAGGGAAACAGGCGTAGGCGCCCCCGTGTGCAATCCGGCCATGGCGATCAGAACCGAACCGACATGTTGATGTACAGCTTTTCATCGCCCTTTTTGGGCGAGCCGGTATTGACGGTCAGTGGGACATTGCTGCCACGCACCAGCCGCCCGTAGTCGGCGTTGATCGAGACGGGACCGCTGCCATAACGCAGACCCAATCCGAGGCCCGCCAACCGGTCGCTGGTGGGTTTGGAGGTGCCGTTGGGGTTGTTGTTGCCCAGCCAGCCGGCGTCGACAAAGCCTGCCAGTCGCAGGCCGGGCAGAAATTCGGGGGTGGTGACCTCCAGCGAGGCGAACACGCCGCGGTCGCCGGAAATCGGCCGTTCGGTTTCGGTGCCCCGCACCGAGCTGGAGCCGCCAATACCGAACTGCTCGCCGGAAATCAGCACATCGGGGCTGTACTGCATTTGCGAACGGGCGCTCCAGAGCCAGTTGCCGGCGAAACTGGCGGTGTAGTTGATCCCTGCCCGCAACACCTTCCAGCGTGTGGTGGAGATGCGCGGGTCTTCGGTCTGGTAGGACGCCAGGTCATTGCCGGTGCCACTGCTGGTGTTGACAGCCAACTCGGCGTTGTAGCCCCAGACCGAACTGTCGGATTCGATGCGGGCGTTGTAGCCCACGGTGACCGGTCGGCTGCGCCGCGTGACCTGGCCCGGTACCGGGATGTCATTGATCCTGGAGGCGTTGAACACCTTGTCGTCATACCCAAGGGTCACATAGCTGCGGCGGCCGCCTTCCGGCGGCAGGTAAGCGGTGTAGGTCGCACCAAAGGTGTGGCCGGCACCCGTGCTGGTGAACACCCCGAAGTTGCCCACCACATCAGATCGTGTGTAGCTCAGCCCGAGAACGCCGCCCAGCGTGTAAAAGGGCACGCGATAGGACAGGCCCAACTGCTTGACGTCGCTGAAGCGCTCGATCGAGGTGGTGTAGGCCCCGGAGAACTGGTGATCCAGGTCGAACAGGTTGGTATGCCCGCCGGTGACCGTGAAGCGGTCCTTGCCGGACGATTCCGAGCCCCCATTGGACAGCGCCATGGCAAACGTCCAGGGCCGGCTTTCCTTGACGGTCAGCGTGGCGTCGATCTTGTCGGGCTCTTCGGCCTCCTTGATACCCACCTGGATCTGCTTGTTGGGGTTTTCGTTGGCAATGGCCGTCTGCACCGCCATGGTCTTGAAGTTCGGCGTATGCCCTTCGCGCAATTCGGGGATGCTGCGACGGATGTTGTCCTGGCTGTAGATGCTGGCGCCTTCGATCGTCAGCTTGCTGATGGTGAACTTGACGATCTCCAGCGTAACCGTGTCGCCGATTTCCTGGGGGGGCAAGGCCACCCGATGCAGGCCAAAACCTCTGGCCCGCAAGGCTTCTTCCAGTGCCGAGGTGGCCTTTTGCAGGACATCCATGCTGGCGTCGGCGCGCAGGAAGGGCGCCAGAATCCGGGACGTATCGCCGTCGCCCAGCGGGTTGTCGCCGGTGATCTTGAAACCCTTGATTGCGAATACGGGCGCCGGCGCCGGCGTCAGCGGTGCTGCAGCAGGCGCAGGTGCCGCACCCTGGGCCCAGACGGAGCTTCCAAGGCCCACGAGCATGGCGGCCATGGCCACCTGCGAGCAGCGGAACCTGCCGCCACGTTTGCTTGCGCCTTGAGTCATCTTGTTTTTCACCCTATCAAGTCAGTCACCACTGACTGAAATTGTCTCACCCGAGCGCGGACTTTGTCACGCCCGGTAACGCTTTCAATTGCACTGTTTGGCGGTCTTGATGCCGGAATCAGCCAGCACACTGACAAGCAGGGGGTTTTTGGTGGTGGGCAACGGAAGGCTGTCGAACTGGATGAACTTGGGGATCACGGCGGGTCGGGCTGTATCCCCGTTATTGTTGGCAAAGCCGGCTTCGCCCTTGCCCAGGTGAAGGACTTCACTCTTGCTGGCAATCTCGATATGGCCGTCGCGAACGAACACAAACAGGCCTTCTTCGGTATCGGCCACGTTGTTGCTTGCAAACAACTTGGGCGGCACATTGATCTGGTCGGGACGGGGCCCTTCCATGGGCGGCTGCGTCGCGATAGGCCGGATGCCGGTGGGCGAAATGAACAGGCCCTGCCCTGCCTGCAACACCTGCAAGGCCGACTGCCCCTGCGGAGTCACAGTGAACGAACCCAGCCAGGTGAATACGCTCAAACCAGCGTCGCCGCCCCCCGGTTCGCCAGCGCAGGCGCCAGTGCAGCTGATATCGCCGCCCGAGCCGCGGATACCGATAGTGGCAGTCGCCGTGCTGAAGCCGACGTTGCGGTTGTTGGCCTTGGCGATCAGCCCCGTCAACGCCCGCACCGAGCCACGCAACAGCGACACCAGGAAACGGCCTTCACCGGCGTTTTTCTCGTCAAACACGAAGTTGTCCACGCGAAACCGGGTGCCGGAGCCAAGCGACATGCGGGATTCATCCCGGAAGACCAGCACCGCGCGGGTGCCGGCACCGGTTTCCACCATGTCACCGGGGTAAATGCTGCCGCCATCGACCAGCCGGCGGCGCTGTCCTGCGCCGTCCACCGCATTGACTTCGCCCTGCGCCGACACGACCTTGGCGCTGGCCTGGACGGCATTGGGCTTTGAAGCTTCCGACACCTTGGCCGACTCGGCGCCGCAGTCCTTGGCACACACCCGAGCGTCAAAGTCGGTGCCCCGGATACCGATGGTGGCCGTGTTGGTCTGGACGCGCGCGGCATTGGGAGAGCTTTTGGAAATCAGACCTGTGACGGCCCGGAAGCCTCCACGCACCAATTGCATGAGCATGCTGTTGTCAGGCGCGTTTTCCTTGAACTGGTACTGCTGCAAGACAATTTCGGAATTGGGCCGCACCGTCATGCGGGTGCCGTCGGCCAGCTTGATGATGGCGGAGGCGCCGTCGGCCGTTGTCAGGCGGTCGCCCTCCTTGAGTTCCATGCCTTTGCCCAGCGTGCGGGGATTCTGGCCGGGGGTCTGCGCAAAACCGACACCCCGTGCGAACTCGACTTCACCGGCCAGCTGGGCCTGACTGCCGGCTGCGGCCAGCAACATGCAGACACCCACCGCCAAGGGTGCCAGTCGCCTGGATTGAACAGTTGGGGCGAGCATTGCGACCTCCGGAAAATCTTTGCACATCCGCTTGCTGAATATACCCAGACTGTAGGGGGTTTTCGACCTGCCGCCTAGGCAAAAAGTCCCAAGCCCCCGGGAGGGGCGAACTGCAACCGTGCGGATTTCACGAACGCAGGCGTTTTAAGCGCCGGGATTTTGCAGCTTGTGGACCATCAGCGCTTCGAGCTCGTGCCTTCTGGCTGCGACTTCCGCGCATCGGTCCGCAGGCGATTCGCGCAGTGCATTGGCCCAGACCGGCGACGGGAAATGGCTGTCCCAGTCAAACCGTGCAATCACATGCCAATGCACATGGGGCACCATGTTTCCCAGGCTGGCCAGATTGATCTTGGTAGGCCGCAACCGGACGCGCAACGCCTGCTCCACGGCCGTCACGGCATCCATCAGCATGCGCCGCCCATGCTCGTCCAGATCCGACATTTC
>CAZUJD010000164.1:0-7170 GCA_964620025.1 uncultured Ramlibacter sp.
ACCTGCGTCCCAAGGGCATCATCCAGATGCTGGACCTGCTGCGCCCGATCTACGAAAAGACCGCTGCCTACGGCCACTTCGGCCGTGAAGAACCCGAGTTCACCTGGGAGCGCACCGACAAGGCGGCCGCGCTGCGCGCCGCTGCTGGCCTGAAGTAATGCTGGCCATTGCCACCGCGGAACCGCCTTTGCCGGGCCGCTGGTGGCGCCCCCTTGAGGGGCAGGCGCCGCAGGCAGGCTCCCGGGGGTGGGTCAGTTCATCTGCCGCTCGTACTCCTGGCGTTTCAGGGCCACGTACGTGGCGCGGTCCATTTCGCGCAGCTGACGGGCATGGCGCTCGCTGGCACTGAACCAGGCCTGGATGCGCCGGTCCACCTGTTCATCCGGCGGCGCCGTGAGCGACGCGAGGTAGGCGTCCACGGCCAGGTAGTAGCGCACGGCATTGCGCTCCACCACACCGCGCATGCCGTCCACATACACCGGCGCTCCACGGGCGTCGCGGCCGGTGACTGAAAACCCCACCTTGTCGGCACCCGCCGTGGCCAGATAGCCCTGCAATGCCATGCGGCCCATCGCGCCATAGCTGTAGGAATAGCTCAACCGCAGGAACGTGCGCCCACCGTCCAGCGGTACGGCTGCCACCACCACACGGTAGTCGCGCGTGCCCATCGGTCCTTCGGCTGCGCTCAGGCGGGTCTCGAAATAGTCAGGGGCTGACGCCACGCGTTCCCAGGCGAAGTCCAGTGGATACGCCGACTGGAGCGGCTGGTCGAATTTGCGACCGATCCTCAGGGCCAGCACCGGCTGGCCCCCTGCCACGCTCGCGCGGCAGTATTTGGTGTTGAACGGCAGTATCAGCACGTCACACCACGCGGCGGGCTCACCCAGTGCGCTGCTCAGCCGCGCAAAGGGGTGGTCCAGCACGGCATGGACTTCACCGCTGAGGGCGTTGCCGGCAACCGCCGAGTCGATGTGCATGGCGCGCTGGAAATCGTTGTGCACCAGCCGCGGAGCGTATTCGGTGTATCTGGCCTTCAAGGCCTGGGCTGCCGGCGTGGCGGCTGGCGCTGGTGCCGACGCGAATCCGGCCAGGGCAGCCAGCACCCACGCGGCAAGCATATCAACCTGCTTCATCGTTGAGTTCTCCATGGTTGCAGCCATGCTAGGCCAACGCACCCGCCGCGGTTGTCGGCGTGCGGCGCGCGATCACGGGGCCGGCGTCCTACAACGCCGCACTACCATCCCGCCTGCGAATGCCGGAAGCCCGAAGCCTGAAACCCCGAAGGCCGCCATGCCCGGTCGCTTCGGCTGCGCAGGGCCTCAAAGTCCAGCACCGACAGGACATCCAGTTGCACCCCACCCATCAGCAGGGAACGCGGTGTCACTTCATAGAGGCCGCCGCCATGCGCGCCCATGAACAATGCCAGGCGAAGCCGGGGCTGCTGGACCTGTTCCCAGGCCCGCACCAGGCGCGCGCGCACCAGGTTGTCGTGGCATTGCACGTACATGAGTTTGTGGTGATCGCGTGCCAGGGCCATGGCGTCCACGTAGGCCCGCGCGGTGCGGTCGCGGATGCGGAAATTGCCCGTCAGGTCCACGGCCAGCGTCATCTCGGCGCCATCGCAACCCAGGGTCAGACGACTGCCCGTGACATCGCCTTCGCCACCGTCGTATTTGTAGGCCAGGTGCAGGGGCGATGCGGTTCTGCGCAGTGAATATTTCATGCCAGACGTGCGGTGGCAGCACTGCTGCGAAAGAGCACTTCGCCACTGGGCACATGCACCACGCGGATTTCACCGCCCATGGGAAACGTTTCACTCTTGGCGGCTACGGCCACGGCCAGGGACAGATCGCCGAAGGAACGCGAGAGGCTGTGCGCGGGCAGGAAGCGGTTGACGATTGCGTGCTGGCTTTCAATTCGGTATTCAGCGGTCGCCATGACAAACTCCTTCTGAACAGGAATTCATCCTAGTCTTGCCAGATGTCTTTGCGATGATGTTTTGCTGCAAGCCGTGACAGTTGCAACCAGACGCAAACGCTGCTGCAGCGCAGCATCCAGCTTCAGACGAACAGGGGCAGATCCGCTTTCTTGAGCGTGCGCAGCACGAAGCTGGACTTGCTGTGGCGGATACCCTTGATCTTGTAAAGCCGTTCGCGCAGCAGGCGCTCGTAGTCCTTGGTGTCCCTGACCGCCACGCGCAGCAGGTAGTCGTACTCGCCGGACACCAGCCAGGCCTCGATCACTTCGGGAATGGCGGCCAGGGTTTCACCAAATTTTTCAAGCGTGTTGTCGGAATGGCTGTCCAGCGTGACCTGCACCAGAACGGTGTCGCCCAGCCCGACGGCCTGGGGATTCAGGCGGATGGTGTAGCCCTCGATGACACCGGCCTCTTCCATCTTGCGGATGCGGCCCCAGCAGGGCGTGGCACTCAGGCCGGCGGCCTGGCTGACCTCCTGCAGACTGGCCCGGGCGTTAGCCTGCAGGACCTGAAGAATTTTCCTGTCGATTTTGTCCATAAAGACAAATTATCTTCTCTTATGAATATTGAAGATATTTTTTCTGTGAAACCAGGTTTCCATGCCGTAACCGGAAGGACTTTCTCCGCCCTGGCCCCGATACTTGATGGCACGGCGGCCCCACTTACCGGTGCAGGTCTCCCGGCAGGCACCCCGACGGGTTACCCCCCGTCGGGGTGTTTTGCTATCCAGCGCAAGGGTTGCCGCAGCCGATAAGGCACCGGAACCCGCCTCTTTTGCGCACTTCCCCGCGGCAGCTTGCCTCCCAGAATGAAGCCATGTCTGTATCGCAACATGCCGACTCCCCAGCCTTACCGCCCCGCAGCGACCGCTTCGGGGCGGTGACACGCCTGTCTGCCGGCTGGTATTGGGAGACCGACAGCATTCACCGCCTGGTGCAGGTGGAGGCCGCGCCGCTGAGCGGGCGCCCTGCCAGCGAGGAGGCCATGGGCCTGACCCGCTGGGACCAGCCCGGCGCCGACAGCGACCGACAGCGCTGGGCCGCCCATCAGGCCGTACTGGCCCGGCGCGAGCCGTTCCAGGACTTTGCCATCCGTCAGGCCGACCCGCGCGGGCGCATGCGCCACCTGCTGATCAGCGGCGAGCCGGTGTTCAGCCCCGACGGCAAATTCCAGGGCTACCGCGGCGTGGGTCATGATGTGACGGCCCACCGGGAAGCCGAGCAGGCCCTGAACGCCAGCGAGTGCCAGCTGGCCGCCCTGATCGATGCCGCGATGGACGCAATCATCACCGTGGACAGCTACCACAACATCGTGGTGTTCAACGATTTCGCCGCCAACCTGTTTGGCTGCCGCCGCACCGACGCCCTGTCGTCGCCGCTGGTGCGCTTCCTGCCCGAATGCGCGCAGGCCATTGCCGAAGCCGGGCCGATCCAGGCCGGCACGCCCACACCGGCCGTACGCGCCCGAGCCATGATGGCGCTGCGCATCAACGCCCAGGCCTTCCCGGTGGAAGCCTCGATCTCCCACATCCACGTGGCTGGACGGCCGATGTACCTGCTGATCCTGCGTGACATATCCGAGCGCGTCGCTGCGGACAAGGAACGCAGCGCGCTGGAAACCCAGCTGCGCGAGTCCCAGAAGATGGAAGCCCTGGGCACCATGGCCGGAGGCATCGCGCACGAATACAACAACATCGTGGCGGCCATCCTTGGCACCCCCGCACTGGCGCGCGAGCGCCAGCACGACCCCGCCGCCGTGCATGCCTGCATCGATGAAATCACCAAGGCCGGGCTGCGCGCGCGCGACATCGTGCAGCGCATCCTGTCCTTCAGCCGGCGCCAGCCCGCTGTCTTCACCTGCCAGCCGCTGCAGCCGGTGGTGGAAGAAACCGTGCAGCTGCTGCGCGCCACACTGCCGCCCAGCCTGCGAATCACGCACCGCACGCCCAGGCAGCCACTGATGATCAAGGCCGACGCCTCACAGATCAGTCAGGTGATCATGAACCTGGGCACCAATGCCTGGCAGGCGCTGGGCAGCAAGCCCGGAAACATCCGCGTGCTGCTGGACCGTCAGGGCAATCAGGCCAGGCTGCAGGTTTGCGATGACGGTTGCGGAATGGCACCCGAGACGGTGGAGCGAATCTTCGAGCCGTTCTTCACCACCAAGCCCAAGGGCGAAGGTACCGGCCTGGGCCTGCCGGTGGTGCATGGCATCGTGCGCGCGCACGGCGGGCGCATTGACGTGTACAGCGCGCCCGGTGAAGGCAGCACCTTCGAGATCTTCCTGCCGCTGGCCGAGCAGCGCACGGCCGAAAGCCCGGCCATCAGCTACGCCGAACCGGTGGCCAGTGAGCGCGGCGACGGCCAGCATGTGGTGTACCTGGACGACTACCCCGCCATGGTGCTGATGGTCTGCGCCACGCTGAAGGCGCGCGGCTACCGCGCCACCGGCTTTGAAGACGCGGCCTCGGCCCTGGCCTTCATACGGGCGAATGCGCAGGACATCGACCTGGTGGTGAGCGACTACAACATGCCGGAGCATTCCGGCCTGGAAGTCGCACGCGAAATCCGCCGCCTGCGCCCCGGCCTGCCTGTCATCCTGGCTTCGGGTTACCTGACCGACGAACTGCGCGAGTCCGCCGCCGAGGCCGGTGTGCGGGGGCTGTTTGACAAGCCCCGCGGCATCGACGACATGTGCCGCATGATCTCCTCCATGCTGCGGCCAGCCACCCAGGACCGCAACGGAACCAGCCCTGAACAGCATGAACACCACACTTGCCCAGACCAATCCGTTTGATCCCATGTATGCGCTGCTGGCCATGCTGCCGGCCGATGTGCGCGCCAACATGGTGACCATGTACAGGGAAGCCCTGGTCGTGCAGGTCGCGCAGCTGGAACAGGCTGTCACAACCGCTGACGACGCCTCCATGCGCGATCTGGCCCACAAGATCGCAGGCTCTGCCGGCATGATGCAGAACGCCATGCTGTCGCGCGCTGCACGGCAGATGGAAATTGCCCTGCGCGAAGGGCGCGGTGACGCTGCCTGCGATGCCTGGCCCGATGTCGAAGGCTGCGTGCACAGCACGCTGGCCGCACTGGACTGCATGTCAGCGGCCTGACGCTTCGCACTTCCCAGGCGCGGCTGCGCCCTGGACGCCCCTATCGCATGAACCCCGGCCGCCTGGTCAGGCTGTCCGGGATCTGCGCCCTCAAGCCTTCACGCCCAGGCGCGCCAGCAGGTGCGGCGCGATCGAATGCAATGGCAGCACCTCGTCAGCCGCGCCGGCGTTGATGGCTTCGCGCGGCATGCCAAACACAACGCACGAGGCCTCGTCCTGCACCAGGTTCCAGGACCCGGCGTCGCGCATCTCGCGCATCGCCCTGGCACCGTCGGCGCCCATGCCGGTCAGCATGATGCCGATGGCCCGCTTGCCGGCGTGACGCGCCACCGACTGGAACAGCACCTCCACCGACGGCTTGTGCCGGTTCACCGGCGCACCGTCGGCCACGCGCGTCACCCAGGCCGTGCCGTGGCGCTCCACCCACAGGTGGTAGCCACCGGGTGCGATGTAGGCATGGCCCTGCAGGATGCGTTCACCGTCCGCCGCCTCTTTCACCCGGATGCGGCACAGGCTGTCCAGCCGCGCGGCAAAGCCCGCCGTGAAGCCCGGCGGCATGTGCTGTGTGATCACCATGCCAGGCATGTCCGCCGGCAGCACGGTCAGCACCTCGCGGATGGCCTCGGTGCCGCCGGTGGACGCGCCGATGGCGATCAGGGTGTCGCTGATGCGCGCCGCACGCAGCGGTGCCGTGCGCGGTGGTGCCACAGCCAGCGGCGGCGCCGCCGTGCGGCGGGTCACGCGTGCCTGTGAGGCAGCGCGGATCTTGGCGGTGATTTCGGCTGCGGCCTCGTCCAGCTTCGCGCGAACCGCCAGGGTTGGCTTGGTCACAAAATCCACCGCGCCCAGCTCCAGGGCGCGCAATGTGGTCTGCGCGCCGCGCTCGGTCAATGTGGAGATCATCACCACCGGCATGGGCCGCAGGCGCATGAGCTTTTCCAGGAAATCCAGGCCGTCCATGCGCGGCATCTCGATGTCCAGCGTGATCACGTCCGGATCCAGCTCGCGGATCACCTCGCGCGCGGCATAAGGGTCGGCCGCCTGGCCCACCACCTTCATGTCGCCGGCACGGTTGATCAGGTCGCACAGGATGCTGCGCACCAGCGCAGAGTCATCCACCACTACAACACGGATAGTCATTTCAAGTCTCCCTTAGAACAGCTCCACATCACCGCTGCGCGGCTGCTGCACCAGCTGGGCGCGGTAGCGCGCCTCCTGCTGCTCGAACTCGGCGCCATGCGTGGCAGGCAGCCGTTTGCACATGACCTTGCCGCTGTGGGGAAACAGCACGATCTTGCGGGGGCACAGGTCCAGCACGTCACGCGCCGCGATGGCGATGCGCTCCTGTGCCAGAAAATTCTCGACAAAGGCCACGTTCTTTTCACCGATGGAGGTGCCCGCCAGGCTCTTGACCACCTGGCCACCACCGAAGATCTTGGCTGTCATGGCGCCACGGCGTGCGCCGCGCTTGATCATTTCATTGATCAGAAGCTCCATCGCGAACGCGCCAAAGCGCCCGCTGGTGCCGCCGTCGGCCCCGTCGGGCAGCATGAAATGGTTCATGCCGCCCACGCCGGCGCCGCTGTCATGCAGGCAGGCGGCCACGCAGGAGCCCAGCGTGGTGGTCACAACCAGGTCCTGGTCATGCACGAAAAATTCACCGGGCAGCACCTTCACGGCGGTACGGCCGAACGCCGGGTCATGAAAGAAGAACGACGCCTCGTGATCGCGCCGGCGCAAGCGCTTCAGGCTGGCCACATCGGGCAGGTCCAGGGGAGCTTGGGCCATGGCAACCATGTCAAAGCTCCGCCGCGCGCACGCGTGCCGGCGCACGGCCAGGCATGGCCGATGGCGGAAGGTTGCGGCCGGGGGTTGTCATTTGCGGCTGTACACCGTCTTGCCCACCAGGGTGAACAGGTCGCGGTGCTCGGTGAAGTTTTCTGAATGGCCGACAAACAGCAAGCCGTCCGGGCGCAGGCAGGCGTGCAGCTTTTCCAGCACGCGGCGCTGCGTCGGCCGGTCAAAGTAGATCATCACGTTGCGGCAGAAGATCACGTCATAGCTGTCGCCACGG
>CAZUJD010000165.1:0-7074 GCA_964620025.1 uncultured Ramlibacter sp.
TGATCCACTGGTGCACGGTCCACTGGCCCACGCCCTGGCGGGTGGCCACGCGCAGCTTGCCGGTGTTGAGCTCGGCGATCACATGCTCGACGGCATCAGCCACCTCTTTGGGAGCCGACTTGGCCGAGATGTTGGCGCGGTTTTCCCACGCGGCGTCGATGATCTGCTGCAGTTGTTCGCTCATTGGATTCTCAGGTTCTCGATTGGACAAATTGGACGATGCGTTGCGCGGCTTCCAGGCATTCGGCCGTTTCGGCGACCAGGGCCATGCGGATGCGGCCGGCGCCGGGGTTGGTTCCACCCGCCTCTCGGGCCAGGTAGCTGCCGGGCAACACCGTGACATTGTATTGAGCCAGCAGGTCGCGCGCGAAATCAGTGTCGCTTCCCTGAACGGCCGCCCACAGGTAAAACCCCGCATCCGGCAGTGCCACGTCCAGCACACTGGCCAGCACCGGGGTGACCTGCGCGAACTTGGCGCGGTATTGGGCGCGGTTGTCAACGACATGCTGTTCGTCGCCCCAGGCCACGATGCTGGCCGCCTGGACTGGCGGAGCCATCGCGCTGCCATGGTAGGTGCGGTACAGCAGGAAGGCCTTGAGCAGGGCCGCATCGCCAGCCACAAAGCCGCTGCGCAGGCCCGGCACATTGCTGCGTTTGGACAGGCTGGTGAACGACACCAGGCGCCTGAAGTCGGTGCGGCCCAGCCGTGCCGCAGCCTCCAGACCGCCCAGCGGCGGCTCGTCGCGAAAGTAAATCTCGCTGTAGCACTCGTCGCTGGCAATCACAAACCCGTGGCGGTCCGACAGGGTGAACAGCTTGTCCCATTCAGCCAGCGGCATGACCGCCCCTGTCGGGTTGCCGGGCGAACAGACAAAGACCAGCTGCGTGCGCTGCCATACCGCCTGCGGCACGCTGTCCCAGTCGATGGCGAAGTTGCGTGCCGGGTCGCTGGGGGCGTAGAACGGTTGCGCGCCGGCCAGCAGGGCTGCGCCCTCATAGATCTGGTAGAACGGGTTGGGGCAGACCACCACCGCATCTCGGCTGGCGTCCAGCACGGTCTGGGCAAAGGCAAACAGGGCCTCGCGCGAACCGTTGACCGGCAGTACCTGGGTGGCTGGGTCCAGATGCAGCCCGTAGCGGCGTTCCAGCCACCCCGTGAAGGCTTCCCGCAGCAGCGGGGTTCCCGCCGTGGGCGGGTAAGCCGCCAGGTCGGTGGCCGGATCGTACAGCGCGGAATTCAGCGTCTGCTTGATGAATTCGGGCGTGGGGTGCTTGGGCTCGCCAATGCCCAGGCTGATGGGACGGTAGGCCGGATTGGGCGTCACGCCCGCGAACAGTTGCCGCAGCCGCTCGAAGGGATAAGGCTGCAGTCGTGAGAGCAGGGGATTCATGGGGCTGGATTATCCGGGATGACCGCGCGCCACCGTGGGCGCGCCTCGGCGCGGCCTCTGCGTCGCTTGACGCACCGGGCGAGGCAGACAAAAATGAAAAGAATTAACCCGATAAAAACACATATTGCTAAGCTGCGTCGTTGGGTCTACTGAAGGAAAAGCCGTGGCCGAAAGCCAACCAGGGGCGGAATCAAGGGTTGCACTCGAAGCGCAGCTCGTTCACAGCCGTTTCGGGGATCTTCTGGAATCGACGCCTGACGCCATTGTCCTGGTCAACCAGGCAGGGCTGATGGTGCTGGTGAATGCACAGGCAGAAACACTGTTTGGGTACACCCGCCGCGAGATGATCGGCCAGCCTGTTGAAATGCTGTTGCCACAGCGCCTGCGCGCCCAGCACCTGGGCCACCGGGGGCATTTCTTCAGCCAGCCGCGGGCCCGCTCCATGGGCGCAGGGCTGGAACTGCATGGCTTGCGCAAGGGGGGGCAGGAGTTTCCGGTGGAAATCAGCCTGAGCCCGTTGCAAACCGAAGCCGGCATGATGGCCATGAGCGCCGTTCGGGACATTTCGGCGCGCAAACGCGCCGAGAGCAAATTCCGCGAGTTGCTGGAATCCGCGCCGGATGCCATGGTCATCGTCAACCGCGATGGCGAAATCGTGTTGGTCAACTCCCAGACGGAAAGACTTTTTGGGTACCGGCGCGACGAATTGCTCAATCGCCCCATCGAGATGCTGGTGCCGGAGCGCTTTCGCGGGCGGCATCCGGGCCACCGGGCCGGCTTTTTTACGCAGCCCCGCGTGCGAGCCATGGGAGCGGACCTTGAACTGACCGGCCTGCGGCGTGACGGCACCGAGTTTCCGGTGGAGATCAGCCTGAGCCCGCTGGAGACCGAAGAAGGGCTGTTTGTCTCCAGCGCCATCCGCGACGTCACCGAACGCAAGCGTGCCGAACTGGCCCTGCGCGATGCCAACCTCCAGCTCAAGAATGCTGCGCTGGTCAAGGACCGCTTCCTGGCCAGCATGTCGCACGAGCTGCGCACGCCGCTGAACGCCATCATCGGCTTCACCGGCACGCTGCTGATGGAGCTGCCGGGTCCGTTGAACGCCGAGCAGAAGCACCAGCTGTCGACCATCCAGCTCAGTGCGCGGCACCTGCATTCGCTGATCAACGACCTGCTGGACCTGGCCAAGATCGAAGCCGGAAAGGTCGAGCTGGTGTTTGAGGACGTCAACTGCTGCGACGTACTGCAGGAACTGAATGCCGTCATGAAACCGTCCAGCACGACCAAGGGGCTGGCGTTCGATGTCCGGCTGCCCGCGCCCGACACCGTCTTGCGCACCGACAGGCGGGCGCTGTTGCAGATCCTGCTGAACCTGGCGAACAACGCGGTCAAGTTCACGCGGCGAGGCAGTGTGACGATCACGTTCCACCAGGAAAGTGGCGAAAACGGTGCCTGCGTCACCCAGTTTGGGGTGACCGACACCGGCGTGGGCATTGCCGAGTCGGACCAGGGCAAACTGTTCCAGTCATTTGCGCAGTTTGGCGAACGTGATACGCGCCGCAATGAAGGCGCCGGACTGGGGCTGCACCTGTCGCAGCGCCTGGCCGGCCTGATAGGCGGCCATATTGATTACCAGGCGCAACCCGGTGGCGGCAGCCGATTTACCCTGACGGTCAGGCAACAACCATGAAAGCCCTTCCATGAGCGTGCGCGTACTGGTGATCGAGGACAACCCCGCCAACATGGAGCTGGTGAGCTACATCCTGGGCAAGTTTGGCTATGAGGTGGACGCCGCCATGGACGGGGAGAGCGGTGTGCGACTGGCGCAGGCCTGTGCGCCGGGCCTGGTGATCTGCGACCTGCAGCTGCCGGGGATCGACGGCTTCGAGGTCGTGCGACGGCTCAAGGCCATGCCCCAGCTGCGCCAGGTCCCGGTGCTGGCCGTGACGGCCTACGCCATGGTGGGGGATCGTGAAAGGGTGCTGGCCGCCGGCTTTGACGGCTACATCGCCAAACCGATCGACCCGCAGTATTTCGTCCAGCAGATCACCTCGGTCCTGGGCGCCGCCACACCGATGGCCGCCCCCGCGCTGGGTGCGTCGGTGGCCACTGTCGGCCAGAGGTTGCCGGCCGTGCGGGCCCATGCCCTGGTTCTGGATGACTCCCAGGTCAATCTGGACCTGCTGCGCAGCCTGCTCGAACCGCACGGCATCCAGGTCCAGTCTGCCACCAGCATCGAAGAGGCCCTGGCGCTGCTGGACGGCTACACACCGGACCTGATCATTTCCGACATGCACATTGGCAGTGAACTGGGCCAGGATTTCTATGGCATGGTCAGGCACCGTCCCGCCCTGGCCAGCGTGCCATTCATGTTCCTGACCTCCACCATGCCACGCGAACTTCGCGAGCAGTCTCGTGCCACACAGGGTCGAGACCGTTTCATCACCCGTCCGATTGACAACGTGCTGCTGCTGTCAGAAATAGAAAGCTGCCTGGCGCACCGGCCGGGGCACTGACATGGCCCGAATTCTGGTGGTGGATGACCGGGCGCCGAACAGGGAGTACCTGGCGACTGTCCTGGGCTATTACGGCCACACGGTCATGGAGGCGGCCGATGGTGTGGAGGCCATGGCCAGCATCCAGCAGGAACACCCTGATCTGGTCATCACCGACCTTCTCATGCCCAACATGGACGGCGAGGAGTTGGCGCGAAAGCTGCGCGAGGCGCCGCAGACCCAGGATATTCCGCTGGTTTTCCACACCGCCGCCTATTTCGCCCGCGAAGCGCGAGAGATCGCCGAGCGCGTGGGCGTGCGCTGGGTCTTGCCCAAACCCAGCGAACCGGCTGCGCTGGTCGAAGTCGTGGGCAAGGCGCTGGGTGTGGAGCAACTGCTGCCGCAGCCGCCCCAGCGCTGGGCAGCCCCCAAGGGAGCAGCGGACGACTTCCAGCTGTTCCAGGGCTTGAGTCAGCGTCTGGACCAGTTGCTGGACGGGGTGGTCGCCATGACGGGGGCCCATGCCAGGCCGCCAGAAGTGCTGGACGTGCTGCACAGCGTCCATGGCCTGGGCATGCGCCTGACCAGCCTGGTCAAGCTGGGCATGGAGTCAGCCAACGAGCGCAACCCGGCCTCTCTGGCAGACCTGTTTTGCGGCGCTGCGCAGGACATCCTCAATGCACACTACGCGGGCGTCGTGATGCTGGATCCGCAAACAGGCGCATTACGCCATTTCGCCGCCCGCGGCCTGAACGCCGAGACGCAGGCCGCGGTGGCCGGCGGCATTGCCGGCTGCGCAGCCGCGCACCGCGTGCTGTCTGACCGGCATCAGGTGCGCACGCTGGTCGCCGCCCAGCAATCGGACGAGACCGGCCTGCCCGAGGCCCATCCGCCAGTGGGCAATTTCCTGGCTTGCGCGGTGCTTGCGCGCGAGGACGCCAGTGGCTGGATGTATGTTGCCGACAGGCTGGGTGGCCAGGAGTTCACCACCGATGACGAGCGCGTGATCCGGGCTTTGGCGGCCCAATTGGGTGCTGCCTGGGAAAGCGTGATGCTGTATGCCCAGCTGGACCGCCGCGTGGCTGAACGCACCCGGGCGCTGGAAGCCGCCAACAAGGAGCTGGAGTCTTTCTCGTATTCCATCTCGCATGACCTGCGTGGACCGTTGCAGGGCATCAGTGGATTTGCCGCAGTGCTGGAGCGCAAGTTTGCAGAAGTGTTGCCACCCGATGCCCGCCGCTACCTCGAACTGGTCCAGCGCAACGCCCGCCGGATGGAAACGCTGATCGACGAGCTGCTGCGCTTTTCACAGCTCAGTCACCAGCCACTGGGGGTGATCCGCACCGTCTCCATGCAACGCCTGGCCCACGAATGCCTGGAGGAACTGGCGCAGGAAATCATCGGACGCCAGATCGTGGTGGTCATGGGTGATCTGCCCGACGTCACCGGCAGCGCAGTATTGCTGCGCCAGGTGCTGGCCAACCTGCTGGGCAACGCGGTCAAATACACCCGGCGCCAGCCGCAGGCCCGGATACAGATCGGTTGCGAGCCCATGGATGGCGAGCAGGTCTATTTTGTGCGGGACAACGGCGCAGGTTTCGACATGAACTACGCCTCGTCGCTGTTTGGTGTGTTCAGGCGGCTGCACACCAATGAAGAGTTTGAGGGAACCGGCATTGGCCTGGCGACGGTGCAGCGTATCGTGATACGGCACGGCGGGCGGATCTGGGCCAAGGCCGCCCTGGGCAAGGGCGCCACGTTTTTCTTCACGCTTGGCGAAATACCCGCGCCTGACGACCCGGCTGGTTGATCCAGCCGGGTCGCGCTCAAATCTCAGCGCGTGCGCGTCAGCATGCGCTGCATCACCTGGTCCACCGACAGCACGATGGCGATGCCCAGGGAGATCACCGTGACCAGGGCCGGCAGGTCAAACAGGCTGATGATGCCGGCGCCGCGCGGCAGTGCTGTGCGGTTGGCCGTGGTGCAAATGAACTCCGCCGCAGACATGCCGGTGTAGTGCATGGCGCAGACAGCCACACCCATCACCAGCGCCGCAGCGACGCGCAGCAGCGTGGTGCTGGTATTGAAAGCAAGCCACAAAGCGGCGGTTGCCGCCACGATGGCGATGACCAGCGAGATGCCCACCACGTCATAAGCCCACTGGATGTAGCCGCCAAACCGCATGCCGTACATCCCCAGATAGTGCATGACCGCCACGCCGCAGCCCAGCAGCGCGCCAGCCCCGGCAATACGGCCCAGGCTCTCGGGTTTGCGTGCGACAAAACCCAGGGCCAGCGATGTAGCGCCGATGGCGGCCACCAGCGACACCAGTGTTTCCACGACGGAATAGCCCACACCGATGTCCATGTCCAGAGCCAGCATGCCAATGAAATGCATGGACCAGACGCCGATGCCGCCCAGCGCAATCCCCGCGGCGCCGACGTTGATCAGGCTGATCGATCCATCGGGATTGCGGATCTTGCGAGCGGCGGTCAGGGCCACAAAGGACCCAACAATCGCGATCACGAAAGAAAGAACAACGAAAGGGATGTTGTAACTCGTGGTAACTAATGGGTTCATCGGGGCCTTCGCTAATGCTAAGTTATTGATCTTAAATAAATATAAGCAGAAACATTACGATACAGATAAGAATGTGACCGTGCAGTATCAAAATAAAATGCCACGTCTTGATCAGGGTTATCCCGGGGCTTGAAACAAGGGGTCACACAGAGGGCGGTCTGCCGCAGGAACCCAGGGGGGCTCGGGTAACATCAACGCACTGGCGGACCGTTTGCGTACCGCGGGCAACAGGCTGAAACGCCAACCAATTCAACGAGTTCGCTGTGCGCCTCAATTCGATCAAGTTATCCGGTTTCAAGTCGTTCGCAGAACCCACCAATTTCATGCTGCCTGGCCAACTGGTCGGTGTGGTGGGGCCCAATGGTTGTGGCAAGTCCAACATCATGGACGCCGTGCGCTGGGTGCTGGGTGAGTCCAAGGCCTCGGAGCTGCGTGGCGAATCCATGCAGGATGTGATCTTCAACGGCACGACCAGCCGCAAACCGGCCAGCCGCTCCAGCGTCGAGCTGATTTTTGACAACGCCGACCACCGCGCCGGCGGCCAGTGGTCGCAGTTTGCCGAGATCGCCGTCAAGCGCGTGCTCACCCGCGACGGCACCAGCAGCTAC
>CAZUJD010000166.1:0-7066 GCA_964620025.1 uncultured Ramlibacter sp.
GGCGGCGGCGCCGACCTTGCTGTAGCGCACGATGATGGCCACGGGGTCGTGCTGTTGGCACAGGGCGACGATGTCGTCCTCCGTCGGCGTCTTGCCGGCATAGACGATGTCGAAGTCCTTCAACAGTTCCAGGGCCTGCGGCGCCAGGTCGGCCGCGGTGACCAGCAGTTTGGGTTGGCTCACAGTGTTTCTCCCTGCTTGAGCACGCCGGCCGCGCGCAGCGCGCTGTCCAGCCATTTGGCCGCCGTGTCGCCGGCCTGGATGGCGGCGATGCGCGCCGCTTCGTCGGCCACCTTCTTTTCAGCCAGCGGGATCAGCGATGCGATCTTGCTGCGCTCCACCACCACCACGCCATCGGCGTCGCCGATGACGAAGTCGCCGGGGTTCACGGTCACGCCGCCCACCGACACCGGGTGGCCGATGCGCCCGCCCACGTTCTTGGTCGGGCCGTTGGGGTTGGTGCCCACGCTGAAGACCGGAAAGCCGATCTCCTCGATCTCCAGCGAGTCGCGCACGGCGCCGTCCACCACCACGCCGGCAATGCCCAGCTTGCGGCAGGCCGTGATCATGATGGTGCCCATGAGCGCGGACGTCTGGTCGCCCTTGCCGTCGATCACCAGCACGTCGCCCGGTTGGGCCAGCGACATGGCGGCATGGATCATGAGGTTGTCGCCGGGGCGCACCTCCACGGTCAGGGCCGTGCCGGCGAGCTTCATGGACGGGCGCAGCGCGCTGATGCGGCCGTGCAGCGCGCCGCGGCGGCCGGCCACATCGGCCAGGATGGCGGCCTGGAACTGCGCGGCCTGGCGGACCACGTCGGCAGGCACGCGGTCAAAGTGGCGGTTGATGTCGGGAATGTTCATGGTGTGTGTCGTGTTGGGATGGGTGGATGGGAGGGGCGGCGGGCGGGCTCATTCGGCCTTGATGTTTCCCTGCTGGATGACCTTGGCCCGGCGGGCCGAATCGGCCTGCTGCGTCTTCGCCAGGTGCTGCGGCGTGCCGCCCACCAGCGTGATGCCCAGCTTGTCCGCCAGCTCGGTCATGGCGGGGTCTTTCAGCGCCTTGCCGATCTCCTGGTTGAGCCGCTGGACGATGGGGGCGGGCGTGCGGGCCGGCAGGTACACGGCCTGCCACTGCTCCACGACAAAACCGTCCTGGCCCGCTTCGGCCATGGTGGGCACCTGGGGCAGCGCCTTCAGCCGTGCGGCCGACGTCACGGCCAGCGCGCGCAGGCGGCCGCTTTGCACGTGCGGCAGTGCCGCGGCGGCCGGGCCCTGCGGTTCCGGCGCAAAAAGGCGTCCCCGCCCTGCCTGTTGCAAGGGTGTCCATGGTGGTGGAAGGCGCGTGTTGTGTGCGCGAGCGGCTGCTGGTGCTGGCGGCGCTCAGTCGATCTTGGCGCCCGAATCCTTCACGACCTTGCCCCACTTGGCCATGTCGTTCTGGATCAGGGTGGCGAACTGGGCGGGTGAGCTGGGCGTCACGTCCACCCCCTGGTCGTCCATCTTCTTCCTGAGTTCCGCGTTGGCCAGTGCCTTGCCGACTTCGGCATTGAGCTGCGCCACCAGCTCGGGCGGCAGCTTGGCCGGGGCCAGCAGGCCAAACCAGGTCGCGGCCTCGAAGCCCTTGAAGCCGCTTTCGGCCACGGTGGGGGTCTGGGGCAGGTCGTCCACGCGCTTGGCCGATGTCACGGCCAGCGGGCGCAGCTTGCCCGATTTCACGTGGCCCAGCAGCGTGGGCACGGACGACACATAGACCTGCACCGCACCACCGATCACGTCGTTGATGCCCTGGGTGGCGCCCTTGTACGGGATGTGCGTGAGCTTCACGCCCGATTCGCGCTGGAACAGCTCGGTGGCCAGGTGCGCCACCGTGCCGTTGCCCGACGTGGCGTAGTTGATGACACCGGGTTTGGCCTTGGCCGCGGCGACCACGTCGGCCAGTGTCTTGTAGGGTGAGTCAGCCGCCACCACCATCATCAGCGGCGAGCTGCCCACCAGCGATACCGGCGTCAGGTCCTTGACGGGGTCATAGGGCAGCTTGCTGTACAGGGTGGGGTTGATGGCCAGGTTGCTGGTCTGGCCCAGCACCAGGCTGTAGCCGTCGGGCGCTGATTTGGCCACGGCGTCAATGCCCAGGTTGCCGCCGGAGCCGGGGCGGTTTTCCACCACGAAGTTCCAGCGCGTGTTCAGCGTCAGGCGGTTGGCCACCTCGCGGGCAATGATGTCGGTGCCACCCCCGGCAGGGAACGGCACCACCAGGCGGATGGGCTTGGCCGGCCAGGCCTGGGCCAGCGCAGGGCCGGCGGTCAGGGTGGTCACGAGAAACGGTGCGGCCAGGGTGGCCAGTACGCCGCGGCGTGTGATCTGCATGCTTGTCTCCTTGAATAGTGGCCGCAGTATCGGACGCCAACTACCTATGGTCCAATTGATAGTTTCTTAAAATTCATTCACAGGACTTTTGTAATGGACTTGCGTGACCTGCGCTACTTCGAGACCATCGCCGGGCTGGAGCACGTGGGCCGTGCATCGGCGCAGCTGCACCGTACCCAGCCGGCCCTGACCAGCAGCGTGCGCCGGCTGGAGGAAGCCTGCGGTGCGCCGCTGTTCGAGCGCGCCGGCCGGGGCATCCGCCTGACGCCGGCCGGGCGGGTGCTGCTCAAATGGGCGCAACGCATGCGCTTTGACGTGGAGGACGCGCGCCGCGAGATCGCCGCCATCGGCCAGGGGCTGGCAGGGCATGTGCGCATCGGCATCGTGCCGACCGCGGCGCAGTTCCTGCTGCCCGCGGCCGCGCGCCAGCTGTTGCAAGAGGGGCCCGACGTCACGCTGCGCACCGTGGTGGGCCTGGTGGAAACGCTCAAGCCGCTCCTGCGCCAGGGTGAGATCGACCTGATGGTGGGCAGCGAAACGGTGGCCGCCGAGCCGGGCTTTGTGTCACGCGTGCTGTCGGAAGATGCGATCGTGGTGGCGGCGGCGGCCAACCATGCGCTGTTTCGCGGCAAGGCCGTCAAGCCCACGCTGAAAGACCTGGCGGGCTACCGCTGGGTCCTGCAGCCGCCCGGTGCGCCCACGCGCGACTGGCTGGACCATGTGTTTGACCGGCGCCGCCTGCCGCGCCCCGAAGTACAGGTGGAAAGCACCATGCTGCTGATGTTGCCCACGCTGATCGAACAGACGGGGCTGTTGAGCTTCATCTCGCGCCACCACCTGGCCGCGCGGCCGGGACGCAGCGGCCTGAAGGAGGTGCCGCTGCCCGAGGCCACCATGCGCCGCCGGCTGGTGGTGACCTACCGCGAGGGGGCCTACCTGCCGCCTGCGGCTGTGCGGCTGACTGAAATTCTTTCGCAGGTGGATCCGGGGGCGCCGGCTTGACTGTCCACTACCTCGCAGCTTTGCAGAAAAAACTGTTGGCGCCCCCGCCGCACAACGCCCGCCGCTAACGCGGCGCGTGATAGTGCTCTCACACGAAAGATGCCCTCACCCCGGCCCACTCCCGCAGGCAGAGGGAGTTAAAACCCCAGACTCTCCAGCAGGTCGTCCACCTGCGCCTGGTTGGATACCACGTCGGTGCGGGTGGTCGGGTCGGCCACCGGGCCGTTCAGGAAACCTTCGTGCATGCGCTGGCGTTGGTCGGGCGGTGTGGCCTCCAGCAGCAGCTTCACCAGTGAATCTTCCAGCGTGCCGGCCACTTCGACCACCTTGCGCACGGTCTGGCCGGTCAGGTCATGGAAGTCCTGCGCCAGCATGATGGTGCTGAGCTGGCCGGTGGTGACCTGGGCATTGCTCTTGACCTGGGCGATGAAGTTCAGCACTTCGCCGCGCGCCACCGCGCCCACCGGGTCCTTCTTCAGGTCGGCTTCGATCTTTTCGGCCTGGGCCACCAGCGCGTCCTGCTGCGCCTGGGCTGCGTCCACGGTGTTCAGGACCTTTTCAGCGGCGTCGCCGGTCAGCTTGGCAATGAAGTTCAGGCGCGATTTGGCGTCGGGCAGTGCGCCCAGCGAATTTTCAATCTGCTTGTCGTAGCCGAGTTGCTGCAATGCGTCGTGCAGGGTGCGGGTCAGCTCGCCAATGCGTTGATAGACGTCGGTTGTTTCCATGGCACACCTCACGCGGCTACAGCCAGTTTTTGCAGGATCTTGCTGACCTTTTCTTCCAGCGTGGCCTTGGTGAAAGGCTTGACGATGTAGCCGGACGCCCCGGCCTGGGCGGCCATGACGATGTCTTCCTTGCGGGCTTCGGCCGTGATCATCAGCACCGGCAGGTGCTTGAGCGCCGCGTCCTGGCGGATGTTGGTCAGCAGCTCGAAGCCGTTCATGTTGGGCATGTTGATGTCGGTCACGACAAAGTCAAACGATGCGTTGCGCAGCTTCTGCAGCGCGGCAGCGCCGTCTTCGGCCTCGTCGGCGTTGGCGAAGCCCGCCTCCTTGAGCAGGTTGCGCACAATGCGCCGCATGGTCGAGAAGTCGTCCACGATCAGGAACTTGAGGTCAGGGTTTGCGGACATGGGTGGGCTCCGGTGAAGTTGAGGGTGAAACGGGTGGTGTGGGGGCGCCAGGCTGGCGGGCCAGCAATTGCTCCAGCGCCTGGCTTTCGGTGACGGGCACTTCAGTGCCCCGGGCCCAGCGCTCCTGGCCGACACGGCCCAGCACCAGGATGGAAATGCGGCGGTTCAGCGGGCTGAGCGGGTCGTTGTCGGCGAACGGCACCGACGAGCCCATGCCCAGCACTCGCACCACGCGGTCTTCGCGCAGGCCGCCGGCCAGCAGCTCGCGGCGTGACGCATTGGCGCGGTCAGCCGACAGCTCCCAGTTGGAGTAGCCGCGCTCGCCGCCGCTGTAGGGGGACGCGTCGGTGTGGCCGGACAGCACCACGCGGGCGTCGTCGTTGTCCAGCAGCCGGCCGATGCTGCGCAGCAGCTCGCGCATGTAGTCCTTGACGCGGGCGCTGCCGGCGTCAAACATGGGGCGGCCCTGGTCGTCCACGATCTGGATGCGCAGGCCATCGGCCGTCACGTCCATGCGCATCTGCTGGCGCAGACCGGCCAGGGCGGGGTTGGCCTGCACGGCCTGTTCGATGCGGGCCTGTACGGCGCGCATGCGTTCCTCGTCGCGCGACTGGATCTCGGCGCGCATCGCCTGCAGGTTGAAGTTGCGTGCGGGGGCCTGCACTTCGCCGTTCTTGACGTTGCCGGCGCTGCGGCTGAGCGAGCCGCCGCCGCCCTTGATGATGCTGGAGCTGTCGCCCGAGCCTGAGCCGCCGGCCATGGCGATCTTCAGCGGGCTCTGGAAATAGGACGCAATGCCCTGCAGGTCACCCTGGGACGTTGAGCCCAGCAGCCACATGAGCAGGAAGAACGCCATCATGGCGGTCACGAAGTCGGCGTAGGCGATTTTCCAGGCCCCGCCATGGTGCCCGCCATGCCCGCCTTTCTTGACGCGCTTGACGATGATGGGCTGGAGTTTTCCGGTGGCCGATGCCATGGTGTGGATTCCTTGTTGACCCCCGGTGTTTCGGCACCACCGGTCCAGACTTGAGTGGGGGGACAGCCGTTGGCATGGTGCCCGGCGGCGTGTCCGCGCGTAGCCTGAGGCCCGCTACAACCCCCTGCGAAGCGCATGAACATCCACAAAATCGGGCTGTTGGCCCGCCGCCACAGCGATCCGGGCCCTGCGCGCCCGGCCGGGGCCTGGCAGGCACTGCCGGCCAGCCGTCCGAGGCTGCCGCGCACGCAGCCGGCCACACCGCAGCCCGCGAGCCCGGTCGCGGGCCAGACCGCCGGCGCGCGGCTGAAGTTGGCAGCCTCGGGTGTTGACACGCTCGGCAGCATGACCGGCCAGCGCGACCCCTATGACCCGATCCTGATTGAGGAATTTCCCAGCCACGACCACAGCCCCGAGCTGCTGGACCCGGCCCACCATGACGTCAAGGGGGTGATCCGGGTGGACCAGAGCGAAGGCGCTTCGTCCGCCAGGGCGGCCCTGCATACCGGGCATCTGCGCCAGTGCGCTGGCTTGCTGATCGTCAACCGTGAAACGGGGTGGGCCCATCTTTCGCACCTGGATTCCGGCACCCGCGCCATGTGGCCTGACGCGGCGGACGGCAAACGGCCGGTGTCCCCGGCCACGCCACGGCGCGGCTTGCTCTGGCGCGACCGGTTCGGCCTGGAGGCCTTCTTGAAGCAGCCCGGGGACAAGTACGCCCTGCTGGTGGAGACCGAAATCGGCTATGACCGGCGCGAGGTCCTGCAGCAGGTCGTGGCGCGCGGAGTCACGCTGCTGAAACCCCTGGTGCTGGAGCTGGGTTCCTGCCCTGAAGACGCCGTCTGGCACATGGCCTACCGGCCGCAGACCGATGAATTGCTGGTTCACCTGGAAGAGGTGCTGGGATCATCGGTGATGCATTTCCGTGGGTTGATGGATCACCCCCAGCCGGCCGCCGGGATATCCGACCACAAGCAAGCCGACCTGGCCGATGACCTGACGGGGTGGAAGGCCCGCTTTGCCTGCGCCGACCTGGACGATGAATCCCGCGAGATCGTCGCGACCTGCCTGGCCTTCATGGAATTGCGCAACGTCAACCCGGTTCTGGCGGGCAAGCAGTTCGACCGGCTGGTCCAGCTGCCGGGGGTGCCGCTGGACCTGATGGGCGACTCCATCCATCCGCTGGAAAAGGACAGCCCGATCGTGCAGGTGCTGACCGGGCTGGTGGATGAATGCCTGGCGCGGGCGCCAGGTTGAATCCGCGCGGCGGTTCAGGCCGCCTTCTTGCCCTTGACGTGGCCTTCGAGCTCGATGAACGAGGGACGCTCGGTGGAGTACAGCACCTTGCGGCCGAATTCCAGGGCAATGGCGGGGGCATAACCCTGCACGCTGGCCAGCAGCGTGACCTTCACGCACTGCAGTTCCTTGGTGGACTCGTCCACTTTCTGGTTGGCCAGCTGGGCCAGCGGGCTCACAAAGCCGTAGGCCATCAGGATGCCCAGGAAGGTACCCACCAGGGCGCCGGCAATCATGCCGCCCAGCACCGCGGGCGAGGCGCCCACCGATGCCATGGTCTTGACCACGCCC
>CAZUJD010000167.1:0-6105 GCA_964620025.1 uncultured Ramlibacter sp.
CGGCAGCGCGCTGACGGTGTCGGCGAACATCAGCTGAACGTGGCCGCCGAGCAGCTGCGTCCTGTGACGCGTGCGCTGGACGGTGAGCGCCAGTTGCTGGCGCTGGCCACTGACTGGCGCATCAACCGCGACAGCGTGCTGGAGGCAGAGATCGAATGGAGCCACAAGCGCCAGCCCAGCCAGGCCGCCTACAGCCTGTTGGGCACGCGCCTGCCGGCCGCCGTGGACCCGCGCCTGAACCTGAACAACCAGGCCTGGTCGCAAGCCTCGGTATTTGACGCCTTGAGCGGCTCGATCCGGTTCGAACAGGCCATCAACAGCCAGTGGCGCTGGTCGGCCCAACTGGGCAGCCAGACACTCAGGACCGACGACCGCCTGGCCTTCGCCTTCGGCTGCGGAGCAGAAGGCAACTTCGACCGCTACTGCTCGGACGGTAGTTTTGACTTTTACGACTTTCGCAGCGACGGCGAACGCCGCCGCCAGCAGGCCGCGGGTGTGAACATCAAGGGCAAGCTTGCCACCGGCACCGTAGCGCACGACCTGGTGCTGGGGCTGCAGGGCAGCAAGGTGCGCAACCGCTTCAACCGCCAGGCATTCAACTATGTGGGTTCGGGCAACGTGCTGGGCACCGCCGTCGTGCCGGCTGACCCCGCCCTGACGGACGAGAGCACGAACCGCGATGAAAAGTCCGTGGAGTTCTCACTGCAGGATGCCATCCGCTGGAATGAACACTTCACCACCTGGGTGGGGCTGCGCCACACGCGACTGGACCGCGACAGCGTGCGCACCAATGGCACGCGTGCGACCGCCTACAGCGACGGCCTGACGACCCCCTGGGTTGCGGCCAGCTACAAGTTCGCCGGCGACGCCACGGTCTATGCCAGCTATGGCGAGGGCGTGGAATCCCAGGTGGTGCCCAACCGCGCCGCTCAGTACACAAACGCCGGCGTGGCCCTTCCCGCACTCAAGTCCCGGCAGGTAGAAGCCGGTGTCAAGGGTGGCCAGGGCGGCCTGGGCTGGCAGGTGGCAGTCTTTCAGATCAAGCGCCCCATGAGCAACCTGGATGCCTGCGGCCGGCTTGGCATCACGCCCTGTACTGGCCAGTACGACGGTGAAGCTGTGCACCGGGGGCTGGAAGCAAGCGCCCAATGGGCCGCCGGCCCCTGGCGCCTGGGCGGCGGCGTGACGTTGATCAACGCCAGGCGCCAGGGCAGCGTGGCCGAGCCCACACTCAATGGCAAGCGGCCGACCAACGTACCCGATAACGTGCTGCGCGCCATGGCGGCATGGAAGGTGCCCGGGGCACCGGGACTGGAGTTGCAGGGCCAGCTATCACGTGAAGGCAAGCGCGCCGTGCTGCCAGACGGCTCGGTCACCTTGCCCGCCTGGACGCGGCTGGACGCAGCCCTGCACTACGACACCCGGCTGGGCGGCACGGACACCCGCTGGACGCTGGGTGTGGAGAACCTCGCCGACAAGCGCTACTGGAAAGAATCGCCTTACCAGTTCGGCCATGTGTACCTGTATCCGGGCGCGGCGCGCACATTGCGCCTGTCGATTACGGCGAGTCTGTGAAAACGCCCGAATTTGACGCTATAATCTGAGGCTGTTCCTCGATAGCTCAGTCGGTAGAGCGCCGGACTGTTAATCCGTAGGTCCCTGGTTCGAGCCCAGGTCGAGGAGCCAGATACGACTGGAAACGGGAACCCTTGTGGTTCCCGTTTCTTTTTTGCGCCGTGCCTGCAGGCAGTCCGGCTATCCCCCCCATCCAACAACTGAACTCGCCGTCAAAGCGGAAATCATCTCAGGGCATTTGCGCAATGCACTGGGCCGCACTGCGCTGTTCATCCACTGAGCAGTTCATAGCCACTCATGCGCCAGGCTGCAACCGGCCAGGTGACATGAGCGAAATGGCGTTTCGGGGCTCACAGATTCGGGCAACATTACCTGCAGATGTCCGGGAATCACTGGCGAGCCAGCAGTCTTCTCGTGTTGGCATACGGTTACAGTACGCACACTTTAAGACTTTCTCAGTAGAGGCCTCCGGTGCTGATCAAAAGAGTTATCGCAAACGCATTGCAAAGCAGGTTCCCGAGCAAGACGCGCAGTGGTGCAACGACTCTCGGGGCGCCAGTTGCCGCGACGGTGCCGGACGGGAATGCGATCCTGCGCCTTGGCGATACGCTCTATGAAAGCAAACGGTACGAAGAGGCCGAGGCCACCTATCGCAGGGCCTTCAAGTCTGATGCGCCGATCGACCGGGTAGAACTGAAACTTCAGCGGGTTGTGGCACAGATCGCCCGCAAATATAAAGAGCCCGGCATGCTGCTTGTGGCGCCGGGTGACGGCACAGCGCAGCATTTCCCCGCCTCAGAAATCTATTCCATGCTGGATGCTGTCAACAAGGAACTGGCCAGCGTTCCCGAGGTCACGCCGTCCAGGTTCTGGGTTTCCCATGCCAGCAAGCATGTGGATTGGCTGGTCAGGTTTGGCATGCACAACTTCAAGCGCACCGTGGCTCACAACTACTACAACTGGCTCACCCTCAGCCTGCACGACAAGCAGATTCGCCGCCTCGTCGAACTATGGCCCATGCACGGCAGTTCCGAAGCGCTCGCCGACACGATGGAAGACCTTTCGAACCCGGACAACATGCCGTATATCGAAGAGTTCCTGAACGTCGATGCCCAGCGGTTCTACAAACTCGGTGTGAGCCTGCTGTGGGACTACACCCTTTTCACCGATCACCATGGCCTGCTTCGCAGGATGGCAGAACCAGTGACAGGCAATCCGCTGCGCATCACCCGCAGGGGGCGCCTGCTGTCACAGGACCTGGCCCACTCGGTCCGCGAAAGAAACCTGATTCTTGACGCCTCTGGATTGGCAGAAAAATCCGAAAAACCCATCATGATCGGCGAGTTGGGCGCCGGTCATGGCCGGCTCGCCCACATGTTCGCGATGAGCACCAACTGCAGGTACGCCATTTTCGACATCGCCCCAGCACTGCTTGTCTCACAGTGGTACATCCAGAGCCTGTTTCCGGATGAAAAGATCTTCAAGTTCCGGCACTTTGACCACTTCGATGAAATCGCAGAAGAGCTTGCCGGATGCCGCTTTGCGTTCTTCGCGTCCAGCCAGCTCGAAAAATTTCCGCCGAAGTACTTTGACCTGTTCATCAACGTCTGCTCGCTGATGGAAATGCGCGTGGACACGATCAGCTATTTCTTCCGGCATATTGACCGCGTGACGCATGGCCATTTCTACACCAAACAATGGCTCGTACAGAACAACCGCGAAGACAATGTCGTCATCGAACGCAGCGACTACCCGGTGCCCTCAACCTGGAAGCAGCGCATGGAAGGCATCGACCCGATCAACCAGCGATTGTTTGAAGAAGTCTGGGAAATTGCCTGATGGGCTGCTATAACCTCCCGCAGTCGTAGTCCAAACAGAGGAGCAAGCATGCCCATTGAAGATATGGTCCAGGTCAGTGAAGCCTTGGGCAAAGTCACTATCGTCACGCGCTCCGCCAGCAAGATCGTCATTGACGACCCCAACAAGTCCCTGTGCCTGCACGACATCAACGGCAACAAGATCGAAATGGGCCCAGAAGGCATCACGATCACCAGTGTCAAGGACATCACCTTTGTCGCGGCGGGGCAGATGCAATTGCAAGCCAACGGCAATATCACTACTGCAGCCCGGGCCGATGTCGTGCAAACCGGCCTGAACATCACACAGACGGCCCAGGTCGGCTATGTGGCCAAAGGCGCAGCCTCGGCCGAGATGTCCGCTGCAGGCACCACGACCGTCAAGGGTGCCATGGTCATGATCAACTGACGCAGGAGCCACCATGCCGCCCGCAGCCAGACTCACTGATTTCCACGAATGCCCCATGCACACGCCGTCGGTCCCTGCGCCGATTCCGCATGTGGGCGGCCCGGTCACCGGACCTGGAATTCCCACCGTCCTGATCAGCAAACTGCCAGCCGCCGTCGTCGGCGACATGTGCGTTTGCGTCGGCCCCCCGGACACCATCGTGAAGGGTTCAGCCACGGTCCTGATCGGTGGCCGGCCGGCTGCCCGAATGGGAGACACCACAGCCCACGGCGGCACGATCGTGCTGGGTGCATTCAATGTCATGATCGGCGGGTGACGCCCGTCGCACACCGGGGCATCAGGGTGTAGCCTTGCGTCCATGAAGCTGCCCTGGCTCGAACCCGGAGAACCGTTTCCCGATGTGGCCCGCGCCTGGGGACCGTCACAACCCGCCCCCGGCCTGCTGGCAGCCGGTGGCACACTGGATGTGCCGACGCTGACCAGCGCCTACGCTCGCGGCATATTTCCCTGGTTCAGTGAAGGCCAGCCCATCCTCTGGTGGAGCCCCGATCCGCGCATGGTCCTGAGGGTGGACGCTTTCCGCCTGCACCGCTCGCTGCGCAAGACGCTGGCCCAATTCAGGCTCGACCCGCGGTGTGAGATCCGGGTCGACACCGCTTTTGATCACGTCATTCGGGCCTGTGCACAAAGCCCGCGGCCCGGGCAGTCCGGCACATGGATCGTGCCGCAGATGGTGGCTGCATACCAGGCCCTGGCCAAGGCGGGTCTGGCCCACAGTGTGGAAACCTGGATCGATGGCGAACTCGTTGGCGGCCTCTATTGCGTGGCCCTGGGGGGCGCTGTTTTTGGCGAATCCATGTTCACGCGTGTGCCAGACGCATCCAAGATTGCGCTGGCGGCGCTGGTCGCGCTGTGCAGGCAGTACGGCGTGAGCCTGATCGACTGCCAGCAGAACACCCGCCATCTCGCATCTCTGGGGGCTCGCGAAACTGCGCGGGCCGCTTTCGTGAAGCATGTCGCACAAGCGCTGCAGGCCCCTGGGCCCATCTGGCGATTCGAGCCCGTATACTGGACCCAACTCCTGCCGCCCGCCGTACCAGCGTGACCCACCTCAAGGACCTTCCGCTCCAGGCCTTGCAGTTTTATGCAACGGCGCCCTACCCCTGCAGCTACCTCGCGGGCAAGCAGGCCCGTTCTCAGGTCGCCACACCAAGCCACCTGATCCACAACGACACCTACTCAGACCTGGTCACCAGCGGCTTTCGTCGCAGCGGCATGTTTACCTACCGGCCGTACTGTGACGGCTGCCGCGCCTGTATTCCGCTGCGCGTCAAGGTCGATTCATTCAAGCCCGACCGCAGCCAGCGGCGGGCCGGCAGCCGCCACCAGGGCCTGCAGGCACGCGTGCTCAAGTTGTGTTTCGTGCCTGAGCATTACCACTTGTACCTGCGCTACCAGACCGGGCGCCACGCGGGCGGGGGCATGGACCACGACAGCATCGACCAGTACACCCAGTTCCTGCTGCAAAGCCGCGTCAATTCGCGCCTCGTGGAATTTCGCGAGCCCACCGATGATGGCTCGGTTGGCGCACTGCGCATGGTGTCCATCCTGGATGTGCTCAACGATGGCATTTCGGCTGTGTACACCTTCTATGAGCCCGACGCCTCTGCCAGCTACGGCACTTACAGCGTGCTGTGGCAAATCGAGCAGGCCCGCCGGCTAGGCCTTCCCCATGTGTATCTGGGCTACTGGATCAGCGAGAGCCCCAAGATGAACTACAAGGCACGCTTTGCGCCCCATGAAGTTCTAGTGGAGGGCCAATGGCTGTCCGCCGATCTCGCTTCACCGAACGCAATTTCATAAGATAAAATTTGGCTGTCCAAGTGATTGGGGAGCCCATGAAAAAATCCAACCAGAGCGTTCCCGCGACACCCACCATCCAGGTCATTGAGCGCATGTTCGCGCTGATCGATGTGCTGGCCTCGCGCGAAGAGGCGATTTCCCTCAAGGAAATCAGCGAAAAGACGGGCTTGCACCCGTCCACCACCCACCGCATCCTGAATGATCTGGCCACCGGCCGGTTTGTGGACCGCCCTGAAGCGGGCAGCTACCGGCTGGGCATGCGTTTGCTGGAGTTGGGCAACCTGGTCAAGGGCCGGCTGAGCGTGCGGGATGCCGCTTTGACACCCATGCGAGAGTTGCACAAGCTGACCCAGCAACCCGTCAACCTGAGCATGCGCCATGGCGACGAGATCGTCTATGTCG
>CAZUJD010000167.1:6115-7054 GCA_964620025.1 uncultured Ramlibacter sp.
ACAGCGAGCGCTCCGGCATGCAGGTGGTGCGTGCGATCGGCGGCCGGGCACCGCTGCACCTGACTTCCACAGGCAAGCTTTTCCTGGCGGTGGATGACCCGCAACGCATCCGTGCCTATGCCACGCGAACGGGGCTGGCCGGGCACACTCGAAACAGCATCACCCAGTTGCCGGCACTGGAGCGTGAACTGGCCAAGGCGCGCCAGTACGGCATTGCACGCGACAACGAGGAACTAGAACTGGGTGTGCGCTGCATGGCCGCCGGCATCTACGACGACCAGAACAAACTGGTCGCCGGCCTGTCAATTTCAGCGCCCGCCGACCGGCTGGATGAAAGCTGGCTGCCCAAGCTGCAATCGACAGCCGCAGAGATTTCCGCGGCCCTGGGCTACAAGGCGGCTGTGCTCAGCCGCTGACCTGGCGGATAACGATATTGCCGCTGGGCTGCGGCGCCGCCGTGGAGGATTCGACCCAGCGGCGCACGCGCTCGGCATCGCCCAGGCGGCTCAGCTTGCCGGCGGAGTCCAGGAACACCATGATGAGTTTGCGCCCGGCGATCTTGGCCTGCATGACCAGGCATTGGCCAGCTTCAGAGATGTAGCCGGTTTTCTGCAGACCGATATCCCAGTCAGGGTTCTTCACCAGGCGGTTGGTGTTGTTGTATTGCAGGGTACGGTTGCCCACAGCCACCTGGTAACCGGGCGAGGTGGAAAGTTCCCGCAGCACAGGGTCGTTGTAGGCCACCGTCACCAGCGTGGCCAGGTCTTTGGCACTGGACTGGTTGCGGCTGGACAGCCCGGTGGGCTCCACATACCGCGTGTCGGTCATGCCCAGCTGCCGGGCCTTGGCGTTCATCAAGGCCACAAAAACTTCCAGCCCGCCTGGATAAGTACGACCCAAGGCGTGCGCAGCACGGTTTTCACTCGACATGAGCGCCAG
>CAZUJD010000168.1:0-7046 GCA_964620025.1 uncultured Ramlibacter sp.
TTGATGGCCGCTGCCAGCGCGCCAGACGGCTCACCACCACCGGCGGGCTTCATGCAGTTCCAGAAGAACGTGTGGTTCCAGATCTGGGCCGAGTTGTTGTAGATGCCGCCGCTGGACTTCTTGATGATCTCTTCCAGCGTCATACCCTCGAATTCGGTGCCCTTTTGCAGGTTGTTGAGGTTGACGACATAGGCGTTGTGGTGCTTGCCGTGGTGATATTCGAGGGTTTCCTTTGAATAGTGCGGGGCCAGCGCGTCGATCGCGTAAGGCAGCGGGGGCAGGGTATGTTCCATGGAGGCTTCCTCGTGATTTGTGGGTCTGAAAGCGTTGAGTATAGGAACTAAATGAGGCGCGGCGGCGATACCGTGAGATCAACCTCGCCGTCGGCAAGGGTTGCGCGCAAGGCCTGGCCCACACGGGTTTGCGCGGCCTGCGTCACGGGCCGGCCTTCCATGTCCTGTAATAGTGCATAGCCGCGCTGCAACGCCAGGCGGGGATCCAGAAGCTCCAGCCGCAATCGTGCGCGGTCCAGCCGCATCACGGCGGCCTGTGCCCTGTTGCGGGTGCCCGACTCCAGCCGCTGTCGCGTTTCGTCCAGCCGGGTACGGTGCGCCAGCACGCCACTTCGAACACCGTAGCGCAGTTGCTGGGCCTGCTGTGACAGGCGCAGTTGCTGGCGCGCGACCAGCGCCGAGGGCCGGCCCAGGCGGGACGCCGCCTGGTCAAGCCGCTGTCCCTGCCGATCCAGCAGCGCGAAGGTTGCGTCATTCATGCGCCTGGCGGCAAGCTGCAAGGCACCCAGCCACGCATCGCGCGGCTGGGCCACCAGCTCGGCGGCAGCCGTCGGCGTGGGGGCGCGCAGGTCCGCGCAGAAGTCGGCGATGGTGAAGTCGGTTTCATGCCCTACACCGCTGACCACGGGCACGGGGCTTTGCACGATGGTGCGCGCCAGCCGCTCGTCATTGAACGACCAGAGATCATCCATGGAGCCGCCGCCGCGAACCAGCAGGATCACGTCCACCTCCTCCTGCTGGGCAGCCCGGTACAGGCTGGACAGGGCTGCCACGAGTTCGGCCGGCGCCTGCGCACCCTGAACTGCGGCTGGCGCGATCACCACCGGGATATGCGGCACGCGCCGGCGCAAGGCGGTCACCACGTCGTGCAGCGCCGCAGCGCCCAGTGACGTCACGACACCTATGCCACGCGGCATCAGTGGCAGTTCGCGCTTGCGCGTGCTGTCAAACAGGCCTTCTGACTCCAGTTTGGCCTTGAGTTGCAGAAACTGTTCAAACAGAGCGCCCTGCCCTGCCCGGCTCATGGATTCGACAATCAGTTGCAGGTCGCCCCGCTGCTCATAGACGCCCAGGCGCCCTCGAACCTCCACCAGTTCACCGTCGCGAGGGGAAAAATCCAGCAGGCCAGCGGCACGGCGGAACATGGCACAACGGATCTGCCCGCTTTCGTCCTTGAGCGAGAAGTAGCAATGACCGCTGGCTGCGCGCGAAAAGCCCGAAATCTCCCCGCGAACCGCGACTGGATTGAAACGAGCCTCCAGGGCATCAGCAATGGCGCGGCACAGCGCGCCAACTTGCCATACACGTGGCGTCGTTACTGGGTTTGCAGGTGTCACCATCAGCAAATATGCGCTTTCCCGCCGCATTGGCAGGGGTATTTAGTCCACAGAAGCTGAAAGGGTCGCACTCGCAGCACTGGATCGCGGGAAAACGCTGATTTTGTCGAGCAAGCTGTTGATTTCATTGGCTATTTTTCTGCTCAATTTGTCATCGTTCTGTCACGGCCTCGCATTGGCGCGGGTTTGCGGCACTTCGCGACCTGCTTCTGCACAAAGTTATCCACAGCTTCTGTGGGTGTTGTCTGACATCACAGGCAACGTAGATGACTGCGGCCAGCGACGGAGATGCCACGGGTCTGTAGGCCATAATCCGCGAACCCCAACGCATGCAGTAACACCCGCGGAGACCGCTTTTGCTTTCGATCATACAAGCCGCAGGCTGGCCGATCTGGCCTCTGATTGCCTGCTCCATCCTGGCATTGGCCCTCATCATCGAACGCTTCATCAGCCTGAAAACTGCCAAGATTGCACCGCCGCGGCTGCTGGACGAGGCGATGTCCGTGTCGCGCACGGCGGTGCCCACGCCCGATGTAGTGACCCAGCTGGAGCAGAACTCCGCTTTGGGTGAGGTGCTCGCCAGCGGTTTTCGAGCACTCAACAGCAATCCCCGTTGCTCCGAAGCCGACCTTCGCGCCCAGATGGAGGGCACCGGCCGGGCTGTAGCCCACCGCCTGGAGCGCTACCTGGCAGCGCTGGCCACCATCGCGCCCGCCGCGCCGCTGCTGGGCCTGCTGGGCACGGTCATCGGCATGATTGAAATCTTCGGTTCTCAGTCACCCACCGGTGGAGCCACCGGGGGCAATCCGGCCCAGTTGGCCCACGGCATCTCCATCGCCCTGTACAACACCGCGTTTGGCCTGATCGTAGCCATCCCTGCGCTCATTTTCTGGCGCTATTTCAGGGCTCGCGTCGACGGCTACCTGCTGGGGCTGGAACTGGCGTCCGAACGTTTTGTTCGTCACCTGAACACGCTGCGCAAGTAGCCTGCTGTCGCCAACACCATGAACTTTCGCCCCCGCAAAAAGGACGAACCCGAGATCAACCTGATCCCGTTCATCGACGTGCTGCTGGTGGTGTTGATCTTTCTCATGCTGTCCACCACGTACAGCAAGTTCACCGAACTGCAACTCAAGCTGCCGGTCGCCGACACTGATGCACAGCGCGACTATCCGCGTGAAGTCATCGTTGCGGTCAGCAGTGACGGCCGCTATGCCATCAACAAGACACCGGTGAACGGCCGAAGCGTGGAAGCCGTGTCGACGGCCCTGGTGGAATCTGCCAGGGCCGGCAAGGACACAGTGGTCATCATCAGCGCCGATGCCGCGGCGGCCCACCAGTCGGTCATCACCGTCATGGAAGCGGCACGCCGGTCCGGTCTGACGCAGATTACCTTCGCCACGCAGTCGTCGGCCCAGGCCGGGAGCCGCTGAAGTGAGCCAGGTCCTGCTGCGTGCCTGGACGCAGCGCGGCCTGACAGCCAGGCTGCTGTGGCCCCTGTCCGTGCTGATGCGCGGTCTGATTGAACTGCGCCGCGCGTTGTACCGCAGCGGCATTTTTGCCACCCATCGTCTGCCCGTGCCGGTCGTTGTAGTGGGCAACGTGGTGGCGGGCGGCGCGGGCAAAACTCCGGTCACACTCGCGCTGCTGGATCACCTGGCTTCCCGTGGACTTCGCGCAGGGGTGGTTTCGCGCGGATACGGCCGCACTGCCGGGGGATGTACCGAAGTCGCTGCCGACACACCACCTGAACAGGCAGGCGACGAGCCGTTGCTGATTGCCCGGCGCACCGGTGTGCCGGTATTTGTGGGCGGCGACCGCCCCGCTGTCGCCCGTGCGCTGCTGCGGGCCCATCCGGACACCCAGGTGATCGTCAGCGATGACGGCCTTCAGCATCTGGCGCTGGGGCGGGATATCGACATCTGCGTCTTCGACAACCGGGGCACCGGCAACGGGTGGCTGCTGCCTGCCGGCCCATTGCGCGAGCCCTGGCCCCGCCCGGTGGATCTGATCGTCCACTCCGGTGACCAGCCCATATTCGGCGGCTGGCGGGCACGGCGCAGCCTGTCGCGAAATGCAGTGCGCGCGGACGGCAGCACAACAGCAGTGTCAGCGCTGGCCGGCGTGCCGCTGACGGCCGTGGCCGGCATCGCCCAACCCGGGGCGTTTTTCGCCATGCTGCGTGACCAGGGATTGTTGCTGGAGGAGGAGCTGGCTTTGCCCGATCACGCCGACTTCACGATCGCCAGGCCCGCACTGCAAGCCGCTGGCACACTGGTGTGCACGGAGAAGGATGCCGTCAAGCTCTGGCGTTATCGCCCGGACGCCTGGGCGGTGCCACTGCACGTTGTGCTGGATGAAGGCCTGCTGCGCGCATTCGATGCGCTGCTGGATGCAAGGCTATCATTGCCGCATGGACCCGAAACTTCTTGAATTGCTGGTGTGCCCCGTCACAAAGGGCCCACTGTCCATGGGCCAGGACAGGACAGAGCTGGTCTCGCGTAGCGCCCGCCTGGCGTATCCGGTACGCGACGGCATACCCGTCATGCTGGAATCCGAAGCACGGCCACTGAGTGACGAAGAGCTCGAACAACTGCCCGAGCGCACCCCGATCACAGGATGAGCTTCACAGTCATCGTCCCCGCCCGGCTGGCCTCGACGCGGCTGCCCAACAAGCCCTTGGCAGACATTGGTGGCTTGCCGATGGTTGTGCGGGTTGCACAGCGCGCGGCCCTGTCGGCGGCTGCACAGGTCGTTGTGGCGGCCGACAGCCCGCTCACGGTCCAGGCCTGTAAGGCCCATGGAGTCCAGGCGTTGCTCACCCGTGCCGACCATCCCTCGGGCAGTGACAGGCTGGCCGAAGCCTGCGACCTGCTGGGGCTGGCCGAAGACGCCGTCGTCGTGAATGTCCAGGGTGACGAACCCCTGATAGACCCGGCTCTGATTGACGCCGTGGCAGCCATGCTGGCCGCGCGCCCCGATGCTGCCATGAGCACAGCCGCGCACCCCATTGACGATGTGGTGGATTTTGCGAACCCCAATGTGGTCAAGGTGGTGAGCGACGCACGGGGCATGGCGCTCTATTTCAGCCGCGCTTGCATTCCGTGGTGGCGCGACGGATTCGCCCAGGGGCCGACCGTCCTGCCTGATCCCCAGCCGTTGCGTCACATCGGCATCTATGGCTACCGGGCGAAGTTCCTGCGGCTGTTTCCCACGCTGGCCCAGGCGCCCATGGAAGTCACTGAGGCCCTTGAGCAACTGCGCGCCCTTTGGCATGGGCACCGCATTGCCGTGCATGTGACCGACCAGGCTCCCGGCCCAGGTGTGGACACCCCGCAGGACCTGGAGCGCGTGCGCCGCCTCTTCTAGGGCCGTCAGGCCCCACTCGCGTAAGCCCCGGTAAAGGGCACGCATGCTATCCTCCGCACCAATGATGCGCGACGGCCCGGCCTTGGCCCGGCACCTGCAGCGCACGCCGATTTCACACTATCCGAGGACTTCCATGAGACTGATTCTGTTGGGCGCACCTGGCGCCGGTAAAGGCACGCAGGCCGCGTTCATTTGCCAGAAGTACGGTATTCCCCAGATCTCCACAGGCGACATGTTGCGTGCCGCCGTCAAGGCCGGCACCCCCCTGGGGCTGCAAGCCGACGCCGTCATGAAGTCCGGCGCACTGGTCAGCGATGACCTCATCATCAGCCTGGTCAAGGAACGCATTGCCCAGCCAGATTGCGCCAAGGGTTTCCTGTTCGACGGCTTCCCGCGCACGATTCCGCAGGCCGACGCGATGAAAGCCGCCGGCGTGAAGCTGGACTACGTGCTTGAGATTGACGTTCCATTTGACGCCATCATTGAACGCATGAGCGGCCGTCGTTCGCATCCTGCATCGGGCCGGATCTACCACGTCAAATTCAATCCACCCAAGGTGGACGGCAAGGACGACGTGACAGGTGAGCCCCTGATCCAGCGCGATGACGACCGTGAAGACACCGTCAAGAAACGCCTGGAGGTCTACAGCTCACAGACCCGGCCCCTGGTGGACTACTACTCCAGCTGGGCCAAGGCTGACCCCGCCGGAGCCCCGCAATACCGCGCCATCAGCGGTACCGGTTCGGTCGAAGAGATCACCGCCCGCGCCCTGCAGGCGCTGGGCGGCTGAGCGCTTTCAGGCTGGGCCGGAACGCAGGCCGTAGGCCTTGCCGTCCACAAACAGGTATTCGACGCGCACCACCGCGGCACCCTTTTCGTCCTTGAAAGTAAAGCCGACCAGCGAGATCATGGCTCCCGCCTTGATCTCGGCCACCTTCCAGGCGTCCATCCGGGTCAGCGGGGCCAGTTCCACTTCCCATTTGCGGTCTTTGCGGGTTGGCGTCACGGCCCTGGCCAGCAAAGCCTTTCCATCCACCGGAGCCGACTGGACGGGTATGGCGCGCTGCGACAGTTCGGCCGGCACCTTCAATCCCGCAGGCACTTCCAGTTCCAGTTCGGCATGGGGGTTTTGCCACCGGGCCTTGACGACCCTGCCTTCCAGATAGATCGGTCGGTCCTGGTCGAAGCTGCTCCAGCCGTGATGGGCCTGCACGCCCAGCGGCGAACAGACAGCTGCCAGCAGCAAAGTGCGACGATTCAACATGGGCATCTCCTAGAGATAGGCGATCCAGCGACCACAGACCACCACGGCCAGCCAGATCAGGGTTGAGGTGATCATTTGTACACGGGCCACGCCATCGAGCAGATCCAGTGACCCGCGCCCGTGAAACCATGCGGCATTACACCCGGCGGCAAACAACAACAGCATCTTCAGGGTGAACGCCCGGTTGCTCAGCAACTCCAGTGGCTGGGAAGCGAACATGAGCAGCCCGGACACCGCTGCCAGGCAAAAACCCGTCAGCGCCACCGACAGGCTCAAGCGGGCCAGAGCGCGTACGGGCAGCCCCGCGCCACGACCAAACACGCGCAACTCCAGAAGCACAAGGTTGCCCAGCAACAGCGCAATGCCCACGATGTGCGTGATTTCAAGCGCCGGGTAAGCCCATGCATGGGACCGGAGTTCGGTAAGCATGGCCCGGTTGCCTCAATGCAGCAAAGCCAGCGCCAGCGCGATGCGCGCCTTCACCGGGGAAAGACCCTGAGAATCAGGCAAGGCATCGGCCCCGGTGGGCAAAACTCGTCCATTGGCGCAGCGCGTTGCGCGAACGACGTGCACACCGGCCTCCCGCGCCTGCAACAAGGCGGCCATCAACCTGTCATGTACCGTACCGTTGCCGGTCGCTGCCACCACAATGCCCCGTACACCCAGCGTCACCAGTGCCTGCACCGCTGCCCCCGTTACCCCGGCATGGCTCATGACGATCTGCACATCAGGCAGATCCGGCGCCCGAAGTACCGCGGCAAGTGCCCTGCCGGCTGCCAGGGT
>CAZUJD010000169.1:0-7041 GCA_964620025.1 uncultured Ramlibacter sp.
CCGCGGCAGACGGGCACTTCCCCGGCGCCGAGGAAGCCTTTGACACCATGCGCTACAGCCGCCCGGAAATCGAGCGCATTGCCCGCGTCGCGTTCGAAGCCGCACGCAAGCGCAGCAAGCGCGTGACGAGCGTGGACAAGGCCAACGTTCTGGAAACCTTCCAGTTCTGGAAGGACGTGGTCACCGAGGTGCACAAGGACTACCCTGACGTCGAGCTGGACCACATGTATGTGGACAACGCGGCCATGCAGCTGGTGCGAGCGCCCAAGAAATTTGACGTGGTCGTCACGGGCAACATGTTCGGCGACATCCTTTCCGATGAGGCAGCGATGCTCACCGGCTCGATCGGCATGCTGCCCTCGGCCAGCCTCAATTCCAGCAACCAGGGCCTGTACGAACCCAGCCACGGCAGTGCTCCGGACATCGCAGGAAAGGGTATTGCCAATCCTTTGGCTACAATACTGTCCGCTGCCATGATGCTCCGTTTTTCTCTCAACCAACCCCAAGCCGCCGACCGGATCGAGTCTGCGGTCAAGGACGTGCTCGCGTCCGGGTTGCGTACGGCGGACATCTGGTCTGAAGGCACCACCAAGGTCGGCACCCGGGACATGGGCGACGCGGTCGTGGCTGCCATCACCAAAACCATTACCAAGGGCTAGAACAGCTCCGGTTCGTCGCGCGCCCTCCCCGGCCCAGACGAGCCGGGGAAACCAGATAACTTTTCTGAAAGGGCGATAGTGATGAGCAAGGTTGGAAATCTCGTAGGCCTCGTCGGTTGGCGCGGCATGGTGGGTTCGGTCCTGATGGACCGCATGCAGGCCGAAGGCGACTTCGGCCTCATCGAGCCCGTGTTCTTCTCCACCTCCAACGCCGGCGGCAAGGCCCCGGCGCAGGCCAGGAACGAAACCACCCTCAAGGACGCATTTGACATTGATGCACTGAAAAAGTGCGACATTGTCATCACGGCCCAGGGCGGCGACTACACGACCGAGGTTTTCCCCAAGCTGCGCGCTGCCGGCTGGACCGGCCACTGGATCGACGCCGCGTCCACGCTGCGCATGAAGGATGACGCGATCATCATCCTGGACCCGGTCAACATGCCCGTCATCAAGACCGCGCTGGCCAAGGGCGGCAAGAACTGGATCGGTGGCAACTGCACGGTGAGCTGCATGCTGATGGGCGTGGGCGCGCTGTACAAGGCTGGCCTGGTTGAATGGATGAGCTCCATGACCTACCAGGCGGCGTCTGGCGGCGGCGCGCAGCACATGCGCGAACTGCTGACCCAGTTCGGCACGCTGAACGCCGAAGTGCGTGGCCTGCTGGACGACCCCAAGTCCGCCATCCTCGAAATCGACCGCAAGGTCCTGGCCAGGCAGCAATCACTCACTTCCGACGAAACCGCCAACTTTGGCGTGCCGCTGGGCGGCTCGCTGATTCCCTGGATCGACAAGGACCTGGGCAACGGTGTCAGCCGCGAGGAATGGAAAGCCGGCGCCGAAACCAACAAGATCCTGGGCCAGGGCGCGCAGTTTGGCACCGCCGAGACGCCTGTTGACGGCTTCTGCGTGCGCATCGGCGCCATGCGCTGCCACAGCCAGGCCCTGACCTTCAAGTTGAAGAAGGACGTGCCCCTGGCCGACCTCGAGGCCATGATTGCTGCCGACAACGCCTGGGTGAAGGTCGTGCCCAACAACAAGGAAGCCACGCTCAAGGACCTGACCCCAGTCGCCGTCACGGGCACGCTGGGCATTCCCGTGGGCCGAATCCGCAAGCTGGCGATGGGCCCGGAGTATGTCGGCGCCTTCACCATTGGCGACCAATTGCTGTGGGGCGCGGCCGAACCGCTGCGCCGCATGCTGCGCATCCTGCTTGACGCATAATCCGCCCAAATCCACTCGCATAACGGCCTGTAATCAGTGGTTACAGGCCGTTGTCGCATGACAACATCAGACCCGTGTAACGCCCTGCGAATCAGGTGCGCGGAAGTTAAAAGCCGTCTCAGCTTGTCAGTCTAAGACATTGATGTTATGGTCGTTTTAGCAAATTCAGTGGCGAGGCTGTTGTCCGCATGATCAGAAAAAAGTTGCCTGCAGACCAAGCAATGGAGGCGCATAAATTGACGGAAAAAACGCCGCGTTGGCGCGCATCCGCCTTGGCCTTGGCAGCTGCGATGAGCGTCGGCACCTTCAGTGCGGATGCCCTGGCCCTGGCCTTGGGTCGCATTACCGTCCAGTCTGCGCTGGGCGAACCCCTGCGCGCCGACATCGATATCCCCGAAATCACGGCGGAAGAGGCTGCCAGCCTGCGAGCGACCGTCGCTTCACCTGAGGCCTTTCGCGCCGCCGGCCTCGAATACAACGCGGCCATGGGCAGTGTCGTCATCACTTTGCAGCAGCGTCCGGGCGGGCGCATGTTTCTGCGACTGAGCAGTGACAGGCCCGTCAACGAACCCTTTATTGATCTCATCCTGGAGGCCAACTGGTCATCAGGCCGCATCGTGCGCGATTACACGATGCTGTTCGACCCGCCAAACCTGCGTCCTGCCGCACCACCGGCGCCTACAGTGGCACAAGTACCAGCGGCCCCGGCCGCCCGGCCCGCCCCCGCTGCGCCGGCCGCCTCACCCGTCTCACCGCCACCTACAGCAGCTGCAACGCCCGGGATCGCGACCAGGCCGGCCCCAGTACCTGCGCCCCGGCCTGCAACGGCGGCAATCGCCCCCACCCCGCAAGCAGCACCCAGGCCCGCAGCGACAGATGGCAGCAAGGTCACCGTGCAGACCGGTGATACCGCCGGAAGGATTGCGGCCAACAACAAGCCCGCTAGCGTTTCGCTGGACCAGATGCTGGTGGCGCTGCTGCGAGCCAACCCCGACGCCTTCATAGGCGGCAATATCAACCGGATCAAATCAGGCGCCGTACTGGACATTCCGTCGGCCGAGCAGGCTGGCCTGGTGGAGCCGGGCGAAGCCGGCCGCACCGTAGTGGCCCAGAGCCGCGATTTCAACGAGTTCCGTCGCAAGCTGGCAGAAGGCGTACCCACCTCGCAGGTGGCAGCCGCCAACCGGCAGGCCAGCGGCAAGCTTCAAGCCAGGGTCGAAGACAAAAAGCCCGCCGCTGCCGCACCCGACAAGCTGACCCTGTCCAAAGGCGCAGTGCAAGCCAAAGCCGCGGAAGACAAAATCGCCAAGGAGCGCCAGGCCAAGGAAGAGGCGGCCCGCGTGGCCGAACTGAACAAGAACATTGCCGAGCTGAGCAAGCTCGGAACAGGCACCAGCCCCGGCCCAGCCGGTGCAGCCCCGGCCAAACCGGCTGCAAGTGCAGCCGCTGCTTCCGCCTCCAAACCGGCAGTCGCCGTCGCAGTCGCCACCCCCGCAGCCCCCGTAACGGCCCCCGTGACGACGGCTTCAGCCCCTGCGCCGGCACCAGCCGTCGCAGCACCTGCCAGCGCAGCTGTGGCGGTCGCAGCGACTGCCGCTTCCGCACCTGCATCGGCGCCAGTTACGGCCTCTGCTGCGAGCGCACCTGCCAGCGCATCTGCACCGGCACCGGCTGTTGCCACGGCACCCGTCGCTGCCCCCAAGCCTCCTGTACCAAAACCCCCGGCACCTCCGCCGGAGCCCGAGCCCAGTTTCCTGGACGAGATCCTGGGCAATCCCCTGATCCCGGCCGGTCTCGGTGGCGCGCTGCTGCTGGGCCTGGGCTTTGTGTTCTATCGCGCCCGGCAGCGCAAAAAGTCCACACAGGTCGACAGCTCCTTCCTGGAAAGCAGGCTACAACCGGACTCGTTCTTTGGAGCAAGTGGTGGCCAGCGCATCGACACCAACGAAGGCGGCCCCACTGGATCGTCCATGGTCTATTCGCCCAGCCAGCTTGATGCTGCGGGCGATGTCGATCCTGTCGCCGAAGCGGATGTGTACCTGGCGTACGGCCGGGACCTGCAGGCTGAGGAAATCCTCAAGGAAGCCCTGCGCACCAACCCGCAACGCGTGGCCATCCACGGCAAGTTGCTGGAGATCTATTCCAAGCGCCGTGATGCCAAGGCCTTTGAAATGGTCGCCTCCGACGCCTATAACCTGACCCGCGGAGAGGGCCCTGACTGGGAGCATATCTGCGAGCTGGGCCAGGAACTGGACCCAGCCAATCCGATGTACCGACCCGGCGGCCAGCCTGCTGCGGGCGTCAGCACGGTTGCCATGGCTGCGGCGTCTGCGTCGGCACAGGATTTCTCCATGGCGACGGCCACCCATGTTTTGCCCTCGGACGCCGGCCAGGCTGCGGCGCCTTCAGTCGATCTGGATCTCGATCTGGATTTTTCCCTTGGCGACGATGAGCCGACTGCTGATGGTGCTGGCCCCGATTCACTGGCCACCACACCCATACAGCTGGAACCTACGGTTGCATTCACCGCCACACCGGCCCCGCAGTCACCGTCACTGGACATGGACTTTGGCAGCGGAACTGTCGCTCTGCCTCCTTCGGGTGTGCCTGATCTGCCGCCCATGGCAGCGGAGCCCGTACGCCTGTCTGCGCCCGACTTGACGCTGTCCGAGAATGAGCTGAGCTTCTCGCTGGACGGTCTGGATGTGCCGTCCGCGCCTCCCCCTGCTGCGGCACCCGCGCCCATGGCGGCAGTTCCTGAACCGGCCGCCGCACCCGACTCGGGCATGATCGAGTTCGACATGGGCGCCCTGTCCCTGGATCTGGGCAGTACACCCGCACCCAGCGCGGCATCTGCGCCGGCAGCGATGGAGGCTCTCGAACTGCCGGGGCTGGACGACGTCCAGGACACGGCCAGCACCCCGTTGAGCACCGGCTTTGACGACTCCGGTTCCGACCCGCTGGCCACCAAGCTGGCACTGGCCGAGGAATTCAATGCCATCGGTGACCCCGATGGGGCTCGCAGCCTGGCAGAAGAAGTCCTGGCAGAAGCCTCCGGTGCGCTCAAGGCACGGGCCCAGAAATTCCTTGCGGAACTGGCCTGACGAATGCCGCCAGCCCGGCGGCGTTCATGTCCCGTGATTCAGGCTGAACCGCAATGCGACTGGCACTGGGCATCAGCTACAACGGGCAAGCCTATGACGGCTGGCAAAGCCAGCCGTCAGGCCGCACTGTGCAGGACCGCCTCGAAACAGCGCTGAGCCGTTTTGCCACGCAGCCCGTCAGCACCGTCTGCGCAGGTCGTACCGATGCGGGCGTGCATGGCTTGATGCAAGTCGTCCACCTGGACACCCAGCTTCAACGGGAGCCGTTTTCGTGGGTTCGCGGCACCAACACCTTCCTGCCCGCTGACATCGCCGTGCAATGGGCCCGTCCCGTCCCGGACGAATTCCACGCACGGGCCAGCGCCACGGGTCGGCGCTATGCCTATGTGCTGCTGGAATCAGCAGTGCGCCCGGGCGTGGAAGCCGGCCGCGTCGGTTGGGTTTTTCGGCCTGTGGATGGCAACGCCATGCGTCAGGCCGCGGCATTGCTGATTGGCGAGCACGACTTCACCTCGTTTCGCGCCTCCGCCTGTCAGGCACTGTCGCCCGTCAAGACCCTGCGCAACATCAACATCACGCAACGCGGGGCCTACTGGCGGTTTGAGTTCGAGGCAAACGCGTTTTTGCACCACATGATCCGAAACATCATGGGTTGTCTGCTGGTGGTGGGTTTCGGACAGCGGCCGCCACAATGGATGGCGCAAGTGCTTGCCGCGCGCGACCGCGACGCCGCTGCGCCCACCTTTTCACCCGACGGCCTGTATTTCCTTGGGCCGGTTTATGACGCGGGGTGGGGGCTGCCTGAACGCACCCCTGCGTATGATTGGCTCCCATGAATACGGTACGCACACGCATCAAGATCTGCGGCCTGACGCGTGAGCAGGACGTGGATGCCGCTGTACAAGCCGGCGCGGACGCCGTGGGGTTCGTGATGTACGAACGCAGCCCTAGGTATGTCAACGTCGCCCGGGCGGCCCAGCTCGCCCGACGACTGCCCCCATTTGTCACGCCCGTCCTGCTGTTCGTCAATGCGCCCGCCTCGGCCGTGCGCAGCGCCTGTGAAGCCGTAGGTCAGGCCATCGTGCAGTTCCATGGTGATGAAACCCCGTCAGACTGCCTGGATGCCACAGGCGGCGGTGCCCGGGGCTATCTGCGTGCCGCGCGCATCCCGCTGGACGGGGTCACTGCGTTTGACTTGGTAAAATTCACCGCAGATCACTCAAATGCCCAGGCCATCCTGCTCGACGCCCACGTCGACGGGTACGGCGGCGGCGGGAAAACATTCAATTGGTCACTGCTTCCACCAAGCGTCAACTGTCATCTCGTTTTGTCTGGTGGACTCACGCCTGCAAACGTGACCGATGGCATTTTGCAAGTACGGCCGCGTTGCATATCGCTGGCCGTTGACGTGAGCTCGGGCGTCGAGGAAGCCAAAGGCATCAAGGACGCCCTCAAGATCCATCAGTTTGTCGCGGCCGTGCGCGCTGCCGACAGCCAACTTGCAGGACACCATGTACCAGTACAACCAGCCTGATCCGACAGGCCATTTCGGGAAATACGGCGGCAGCTTCATCAGCGAAACACTCACGCATGCCATCAACGAGCTGCGCGAAGCCTACGCCAGATACCAGAACGATCCCGAGTTCCTGGCGGAATTCCGCTACGAGCTCAAGCACTTCGTGGGTCGCCCCTCGCCCGTGTACCACGCCGCGCGCACCAGCCGCGAGATGGGCGGCGCGCAGATCTACCTCAAGCGCGAGGATCTCAACCACACGGGCGCGCACAAGATCAACAACGTGATTGGCCAGGCCATGCTGGCGCGGCGCATGGGCAAACCCCGAGTGATCGCTGAAACCGGTGCCGGCCAGCACGGCGTGGCCACCGCCACCATCTGCGCACGCTACGGCCTGGAATGCGTGGTGTACATGGGCAGTGAGGACGTCAAGCGCCAAAGCCCCAACGTGTACCGAATGAAACTGCTGGGTGCGACCGTGGTCCCGGTGGAGTCGGGCAGCAGGACGCTCAAGGACGCGCTCAACGAAGCCATGCGCGACTGG
>CAZUJD010000170.1:0-7028 GCA_964620025.1 uncultured Ramlibacter sp.
GGCTGGCAAACCCTGCTCTACAAGGAGATCCTGCGTTTCTGGAAGGTCAGCTTCCAGACCGTGGCGGCGCCTGTGCTGACGGCCATTCTGTACCTGCTGATCTTCGGTCATGTGCTGGAAGACCACGTGCGGGTCTATGACAAGGTCAGCTACACGGCCTTTCTGGTGCCGGGTCTCGTCATGATGAGCGTTTTGCAGAACTCCTTTGCCAACAGTTCGTCCTCACTGGTGCAAAGCAAGATCATGGGCAGCCTCGTGTTTGTCCTGCTCACGCCGTTGTCGCACTGGAACTGGTTCGTCGCCTATGTCGGTTCGTCCATCGTGCGGGGACTGGCTGTCGGTTCGGGCGTGTTTCTGGTCACCGCCTGGTTCGCCCAATTGAGCTTTGTGGCGCCCTGGTGGATTCTGGTGTTTGCCGTGCTGGGTGCGGCCATGCTGGGCACGCTGGGCCTGATTGCCGGCCTGTGGGCGGACAAATTTGACCAGATGGCGGCGTTCCAGAACTTTCTGATCATGCCCATGACCTTCCTGTCGGGGGTGTTCTATTCCATCCATTCGTTGCCGGCCTTCTGGCAGGGCGTCAGCCACCTCAATCCGTTTTTCTACATGATCGACGGTTTTCGCTACGGGTTCTTCGGCGTGAGCGATGTGTCGCCATGGCTGAGCCTGGGCATCGTCGGGGCGGCGCTGGCGGTGGTGAGTGCCGTTGCCATCCACCTGCTGCGAATCGGCTACAAAATTCGAGGCTGAACACGCACATGACCGCCGAAGAACTCAAGTCCATCATCACTGCAGGCCTGCCGTGCGAGCATATCGAACTCGAAGGCGACGGCCGCCACTGGTATGCCACCATCGTGTCGTCGCAATTCGAGGGCAAGCGCCTGATCCAGCGCCACCAGCGCGTGTATGCCACGCTCGGTGTCAAAATGCATACCGACGAGGTACATGCCTTGTCGATGAAAACGTTCACTCCCTCCGAGTGGGCGTCCCAAAACCACCACTGAGACCAGATGGACAAGCTATTGATTCGCGGGGGGCGCCAGCTCCACGGCGAGGTACGGATTTCGGGTGCCAAGAACGCGGCATTGCCCGAACTGTGCGCTGCGCTGCTCACGGCCGAGCCGGTCACCCTGACCAACGTGCCACGCCTGCAGGACGTGGCCACCATGCTCAAGCTCATCCGCAACATGGGGGTGAGTGCCGAGCGTTCGGATGATGCCACGGTCCGCATTGATGCCGCGGGACTGAGTTCACCCGAAGCGCCCTACGAACTGGTCAAGACCATGCGCGCTTCGGTGCTGGCGCTGGGGCCGCTTCTTGCCCGGTTTGGCGAAGCCACGGTGTCGTTGCCCGGTGGCTGCGCCATTGGTTCACGTCCGGTGGATCAGCACATCAAGGGTCTCCAGGCCATGGGGGCGGAGATCGTCGTCGAGCACGGCTACATGATCGCCAAGCTGCCCAGGGGCCGCACACGGCTGAAGGGCGCCCGCATCACGACGGACATGGTCACGGTGACCGGCACGGAAAACTTCCTCATGGCCGCTTCGCTGGCCGAAGGTGAAACCATCCTGGAAAACGCCGCCCAGGAGCCCGAGATCCCTGACCTGGCCGAAATGCTCATCAAGATGGGTGCCAGAATCGAAGGCCATGGCACCAGCCGCATCCGTATCCAGGGCGTGGAGCGCCTGCACGGCTGTACCCACCAGGTGGTGGCCGACCGGATCGAGACCGGCACCTTCCTGTGCGCGGTCGCCGCCACAGGCGGTGACGTCTTCCTGCGTCACGGTCGGGCTGACCACCTGGATGCTGTCATTGAAAAGCTTCGTGAAGCTGGCGCCACTGTCACAGCGGCGCCCGATGGCATCCGCGTGACGGCCAGTGGCAGGCTGAAGGCCCAGTCCTTCCGCACCACCGAATACCCGGGCTTTCCCACTGACATGCAGGCGCAGTTCATGGCCTTGAACGTGATCGCCGAGGGAGCCTCCAAGGTGACTGAAACCATCTTTGAAAACCGTTTCATGCATGTCAATGAAATGGTGCGGCTGGGCGCGAAGATCCAGACCGATGGCAAGGTCGCTGTGATCGAGGGTGTTGAGCGGCTGTCTGGTGCCACCGTCATGGCCACCGACCTGCGCGCGTCAGCCAGCCTGGTGATCGCGGGCCTTGTCGCCGTGGGAGAAACGCTGGTGGACCGCATTTATCACCTGGACCGCGGCTACGACCAGATGGAAGCGAAGCTGCGTGCCATTGGCGCGGACATAGAAAGACTCAAGTGATCACGCTCGCCCTGTCCAAAGGACGCATCTTTGACGAAACCCTGCCCCTGCTCAAGGCTGCCGGCATCGAGGTGCTGGAAGATCCCGAAAAGTCTCGCAAGCTGATTCTTGCCACCAGCCACCCCGACGTACGCGTGGTGCTGGTGCGTGCGTCAGACGTGCCCACCTATGTGCAGTATGGTGGCGCGGATCTGGGCGTGACCGGACTGGACACGCTGATCGAACATGGCAGCCAGGGTCTGTACCAGCCGCTGGACCTGCAGATTGCCAAATGCCGCGTGAGCGTGGCCGTGCGATCCGATTTCGACTACGCCTCGGCCGTCAGGCAGGGGTCACGCCTGAAGGTGGCCACCAAGTACGTGGGCATCGCGCGCGAATTTTTTGCAGCCAAGGGCGTTCACGTGGACCTGATCAAGCTTTACGGCAGCATGGAACTGGCTCCGCTGACCGGTCTGGCCGATGCCATCGTGGACCTGGTGTCCACTGGCAACACCCTGAAGGCCAACCACCTGGTGGAAGTGGAGCGCATCATGGACATCAGCTCGAGGCTGGTGGTCAACCAGGCGGCGCTCAAGCTCAAGCAGGAGCCCATCCGCCGCATCATCGATGCCTTTGCCGGGGCTATCGGCAAGAACTGACCGCAACGACTGACACCATGGAACTCAAAGCCGCACCGCTACGCCTGGCCACCACGGCAGCCTCGTTTGAGGCGGATTTCAAGGCGAGGCTGCATTGGGCGGCTGACACCGATGCTGCCATTGAACAGCGCGTTGCAGACATCCTGGCGGATGTCCAGCGCCGTGGCGATGCCGCCGTGCTCGAGTACACCAACCGTTTCGACCAGCTCAGCGCTGCCTCGATGAAGGAGCTCGAACTGGGCCAGGCCGAACTCAAGGCCGCCTTTGAGGCCATCCCGGTCGCGCAGCGTCAGGCGCTGGAGGCGGCGGCCCGGCGCATTCGCAGCTACCACGAGGCGCAGAAGAAAGCCGGAGGCGAAACCTGGACCTACCGCGACGAAGACGGCACCTTGCTGGGCCAGAAAGTCACGCCCCTGGACCGTGTGGGTACCTATGTGCCAGGCGGCAAGGCGGCCTATCCGTCAAGCCTGTTGATGAACGTGATCCCGGCGCATGTGGCAGGTGTCAGCGAAATCATCATGGTGGTACCGAACCCGGGTGCGCAGAATCTGCTGCTCCTGGCGGCTGGTTACCTGGCGGGCGTGACGCGTGCCTTCACCATTGGCGGCGCGCAGGCCGTGGGGGCGCTGGCCTATGGCACCAGGACCGTGCCGCGCGTGGACAAGATCACTGGCCCTGGCAATGCCTATGTAGCCAGCGCCAAACGCCGGGTGTTTGGCCAGGTCGGCATTGACATGATTGCCGGGCCCAGCGAGATCCTCGTCCTGGCCGATGGAACCACCCGGCCCGACTGGGTGGCCATGGACCTGTTCAGCCAGGCAGAGCATGATGAACTGGCGCAGAGCATCCTGCTGTGCCCTGACGCTGCCTACATCGACCGTGTGCAGGCCGAGATTGACCGCCTGCTGCCCACCATGCCGCGGGCGGCGATCATTGCGAAAAGCCTGAACTACCGGGGTGCGCTTATCCAGACCCGCAGCATGGAAGAGGCGTGCGAACTCAGCAACCGCATCGCCCCGGAGCACCTGGAAGTCTCCAGCACCGACCCCCACCGGTGGGAGCCGCTCCTGCGCCATGCCGGCGCGATCTTCCTCGGGGCCTTTACCAGCGAAAGCCTTGGCGACTACTGCGCCGGCCCCAACCATGTGCTGCCTACATCTGGCACGGCGCGATTTTCCGGGCCGCTCGGGGTATATGACTTCCAGAAGCGAAGCAGCCTGATCGAGGTCAGCGAAACCGGGGCCCAGAAATTGGGCACCATCGCCGCTGAACTGGCATACGGTGAAGGCCTGCCTGCCCACGCCCGTGCCGCTGAAATGAGGCTCAAGCGATGAGCGCCGAGCCGGTTGAAAAGCGTGTGTTCCGTGCGGACGTGCAATCCATGCATGCCTATGCCGTGCAGCCCTCCGCGGGCCTGCTCAAGCTGGACGCAATGGAGAACCCGTACCAGCTGCCTCCCGACTTGCAGATGCGCCTGGGACAACGCCTGGGTGCCCTGGCGCTGAACCGCTACCCGGGTGATCGCGTCAACGACCTGCGTGCCGCGCTGGCTGTCCATGCCGGGATGCCGCAGGGCTTTGACATCATGCTGGGCAATGGCTCGGACGAGCTTATTTCGCTGCTGGCCATGGCCTGCGACGTGCCGGGCGCATCGATCCTGGCGCCGGTGCCGGGCTTTGTGATGTACGCCATGAGCGCCCAGCTGCAGGGTCTGAAATTCATTGGTGTGGACCTGACGGCGGACTTTGAGCTGGACGAGGCCGCCATGCTGGCAGCCATAGACCGGCATCAGCCCACCATCATCTACCTGGCCTATCCCAACAATCCCACCGCCAACCTGTGGGACGACGCCGTGATTGAGCGGATTGTTGCGGCTGCCCCCGGGCTGGTGGTAATGGACGAGGCCTACCAGCCTTTTGCCAGCCGCAGCTACATCGGCCGGGTGGTGCGCCATCCGCATGTACTGCTGATGAGAACGCTCAGCAAATTCGGCCTGGCCGGCGTCCGGCTGGGCTACATGATGGGGCCCAGGGCATTGATTGCCGAGGTGGACAAGGTGCGTCCGCCCTACAACATCAGCGTGCTCAATGCCGAGGCCGCGCTGTTTGCTCTGGAGCACGCGGACGTTTTCGCCGCCCAGGCGCAGGACCTGCGCGCCCAGCGCGAGCGGCTGCAGCAGGCGCTGGCCCGCCTGCCCGGCGTCCGCAGTTGGCCGAGTGACGCCAACATGATCCTGGTGCGTGTACCCGATGCGGCAAAGACCTTCGAGGGAATGAAGGCCCGCGGTGTACTCGTCAAGAACGTTTCTAAAATGCACCCATTGCTGGCCAACTGCCTGCGCCTGACCGTCGGAACGGCTGACGGGAATACGCAGATGATGGCCGCGCTTGAAGCCTGCCTATGACCACCGACCGCATTGCCGAAGTTGCCCGTAATACGGCCGAAACCAAAATCACCGTCAAGGTCAACCTGGACGGAACCGGCCGCGCGTCGCTCGCCACCGGCATTGGCTTCTTTGACCACATGCTCGACCAGATCGCCCGCCACGGCCTGATCGACCTGGACATCCACGCTGACGGTGACCTGCACATCGACGGCCACCACACTGTGGAAGACGTCGGCATCACGTTCGGCCAGGCAGTGGCCAAGGCGGTGGGAGACAAGAAAGGCATCCGCCGCTACGGCCATGCCTATGTGCCGCTGGATGAAGCGCTGTCGCGGGTGGTGATCGACTTTTCCGGCCGGCCGGGTCTGGTGATGAATGTGCCGTTCAAAAGCGGCATGATCGGTACTTTTGACAGCCAGCTCGCGCATGAGTTCTTCCAGGGCTTTGTGAACCATGCGTTCGTTACGCTGCATATCGACAACCTGCGTGGCGAAAATGCCCATCACCAGTGCGAAACGGTGTTCAAGGCCTTTGCGCGCGCACTGCGTTTTGCGCTGGAGCTGGATCCGCGATCGGCGGGTACCATTCCCTCGACCAAGGGCTCTCTCTGATACCTGCCGGTTGACTGGATCCTCATGAAAACTGTTGCAGTCGTTGATTACGGCATGGGCAACCTGCGGTCGGTTTCGCAGGCCGTGCAGCATGTTGCCAAAGACAGCGGCCTGACCGCCATCATCACGTCCCGTCCTGAAGAAGTCCGGGCCGCCGAGCGCATCGTGCTGCCCGGGCAGGGGGCCATGCCCGACTGCATGCGCGAGCTGCGCGAATCCGGGTTGCTGGAGTCCGTTCTGGAAGCCGCGGCCAGCAAGCCCCTGTTCGGGGTGTGCGTTGGCATGCAGATGCTGCTGGACAGCAGTGACGAGGGCCCGACTGACGGCTTGGGACTGATCCACGGTCAGGTCGTCCGGTTTGATCTGGCGGGCCGGCTGCAACCTGATGGCAGCCGCTACAAGGTACCCCAGATGGGCTGGAACGAGGTCTGGCAAGCCCAGCCTCACCCGGTGTGGTCTGGCGTGCCGGACGGCAGCTTCTTCTATTTCGTCCACAGCTACCATGCGCGACCGTCAGATGCGCGCCACAGCGTGGGCGAGGCAGAGTACGGAGGGCGCTTTACCGCTGCGATTGCACGCGATAATATTTTTGCAACCCAGTTCCACCCCGAGAAAAGCGCAGACCATGGCCTGGCCCTGTACCGCAACTTTCTCGCCTGGCAACCCTGATTCCCACCTGCTGCTTCCAGCACCATGCTATTGATTCCCGCGATTGATCTGAAAGACGGTCACTGTGTGCGCCTGAAACAGGGCGACATGGGCCAGGCCACCACCTTCAGCGAAGACCCTGCGGCCATGGCCACCAACTGGCTCGACAAGGGGGCTCGCCGGCTGCACCTGGTGGACCTGAACGGCGCGTTCGCCGGCAAACCCCAGAACTTCGCCGCCATCAAGTCCATCCTGAAGGCCGTGGGCGACGACATCCCGGTGCAACTGGGCGGCGGCATCCGCGACCTGGACACGATCGAGAAATACATCGACGGTGGTCTTCGCTACGTGATCATCGGCACGGCGGCCGTCAAGAACCCGGGGTTCCTGAAGGACGCCTGCACCGCGTTCGGCGGCCACATCATCGTGGGCCTGGACGCCAAGGACGGCAAGGTTGCCACCGACGGCT
>CAZUJD010000171.1:0-7007 GCA_964620025.1 uncultured Ramlibacter sp.
GCCAAGGTGCGCAAGGAACTGCGCCGCTGGCTGCGCCGCCTGCACGACGAGCTGCACGTGACCAGCATTTTCGTGACACACGACCAGGAAGAGGCGCTGGAAGTGGCCGATCGTGTGGTGGTCATCAACCACGGCCAGATCGAACAGGTGGGCACGCCCCAGGAGGTGTGGGAACACCCGGCCAGCCCGTTTGTGCATGGCTTCCTGGGCGATGTGAACCTGATCTCCGGCGTGGGCTATGTGCGCCCGTACGACCTTCAAGTCGAGCGCTACGCGCCGGGCAGCCAGGGCATCGTGGTGCAGCTGGACCGCGCGATCACCGTCGGGCCCATGGCCCGGCTGGAACTTATTCCCGTGGAAGCCCCCAAACCATCGGACAATGCCCACCGTGACCCGATCATTGAGGCGCAGATTCCTGCGCAGCAGTTCCGGGATCTGGGGCTGAAGGAGGGCGAAACGCTGGTGGTCACGCCGCGCCGAGCCCGTTTGTTTGAAGAAGAAGGCGCGTCCTGACACGGCGCGCTGCCGTGTTTGAGGACGCATCTTGCTGAACTGGTTGAACTGGATTGATACGCACCCGCGCCGGGTGTTCGCGGCGATTGCAGCCGCCTGTGTGGCCATGCTGGCCTTTGGTTTGTACCTGCAGCACGTTGTGGGGCTGGAGCCTTGCCCCATGTGCATCGTGCAGCGCTACGCGCTGATCCTGGTGGCGGTGCTGGCCGCGCTCGCCGCGGCGTTCAAGGGGCGGGGCGCCCACATCGGCCTGGGCGTCGCAGCGCTTGTGATGTCGGGCTTCGGTGCCTTTGTGGCCGCGCGCCAGAGCTTCTTGCAGTGGTACCCGCCCGAGATAGTGTCCTGTGGGCGCGATTTTTACGGAATGATCGAAACCTTTCCGCTCAAGCGCGCCGTGCCCATGATCTTCAAGGGCAGCGGCGACTGCACCAAGATCGACTGGACCTTTCTGGGCGGCTCGATTGCCAACTGGTCCTTTGTATGGTTTGCTGCTTTCAGCGTGGTGTTCGCACTGCTCATGTGGCGCCGGCTGGCGCATCGGACCTGAACCTCAGGCGGTGGTCCGCCGGTAAAACGCGAGTGAGCCGGCCAGCGCCAGCAGTGCGCCGCCGCAGGCCCGGTCCAGCCATTTGACCGCCGACGCCTTGAACAGTTTGACAGCGCGCGCGCCGGTCACCGCATAAGCGAGCATGACAGTGAAATCAATGGCGCAAAAGACGGCGCCGATGGCCAGGAACTGAGGTGCCTGGGCCGCCTGGGCATCAATGAACTGCGGCATCAGCGCTGAGCAAAAAAGGTAGCCCTTGGGGTTGGTGACCGCCACCAGGAACGACTTCATGAAGATGGTGTGGGCTGTGGCGCCACTGTGCCCCGAATCCGCGGGCAATTCGAAGCCGCCGCCAGAGCGCAGCAGCCGAACGCCCAGCCAGGCCAGGTAGGCCGCGCCGACCCACTTGAGCACCGAGAACCAGAACTCCGACGCGGCCAGCAGCGCCCCCAGACCCAGGGCCACGGCAGTGACCAGCACGATGTCGGAGGCCACGGCGCCCAGCATGCCGGGTACCGAGCGACGCACACCGTGGCGCGCACCGTTGGCCAGCGCCAGCAGCACGGTGGGCCCGGGAGTGGCAATGGCGATCAGCGCGACCGCAGCGAACAGGAGCAGGGTGGTGGTGTTCATGGGGGACTCAAGGATAGTGCCGCTGCCGGCCCGAGCCCTGTGCGCGGCCGGGCCGGTTCTTGCGCCAATCTAGCCGGCGAAACCGCCGTTGGCAAGAAAAGCCTGTTCTTCGGGTGTGCTGGTGCGCCCCAGCACGGCATTCCTGTGTGGAAAGCGTCCGAACCTGACGATGATTTCCCGGTGCACCTGCGCATGGTGCTGCGCATCGGAGCCCAGCGCCGTGCACAACGCCAGGGCCTCGTTCTGGTCAGTCAGGGATTCTGAATGCATCAAGGGCAGGTAATAGAAGTTGCGCAGGGCTTCTTCAGTCTGCATGTCGTGGCCGGCAGCCAGGGCCTCGCGGGCCACGTCGCGCGCCAGCAGGTCGGTGGCAAACATGCGGGCGGTACCGCGAAATGAATTGCGCGGGTACTGGTCCAGCAGGATCAGCAGGGCCAGCGAGCCTTCCGCAGTGGTTGCCCAGGCCGACAGCTCGCCACGCAGCGCAGCGTCATGGGCGGCGGTGAAACGTTCGCGAAAGTCCGTGTCAAAGGCGTCGTCCTTCCTGAACCAGCGTTTCGGACCGGCGTCGCGCCAGTAATGGATGACATCTGTTGCGGTGGTGACAGGTGCAGGGGTGGTCATGCCTCCTAGAATACTGCTGCCGGCCCATCCCGGGCCGGTGCGTTCTCAGGGCGGGGTGCAATTCCCCACCGGCGGTATCTGCGGGGCGGCCTTCGGGTTGTTTCGCGGGAGCCCGCGAGCGCCCGGCATCACCCTTGTGGCGCCGGGGTCAGCAGACCCGGTGCGATGCCGGGGCCGACGGTCACAGTCCGGATGAAAGAGAAACGCGCCATTGGCCGCCCGTCCGAGGGCAGCCGCTGGCGTGCGCCCTGATTCATTGATCCACAGCAGTCAGAGGACCTCATGAATCAGACCCCCAAGAAAACCGCTACCCCCGCACGCTGCCGCGTGGCGATTGTCAGTGCCAGCTGGCACCGCGACATTGTCGAGCAGGCCGTGCAGTCTGCCCGCGCCGAACTCGGCCGATTGCGGCCCGACAACCTGCGCATTGATGAACTGATCGTGCCTGGTGCATTTGAAATTCCGCTCATTGCGCGTCGCATGGCGTCCAGCGGCCGGGTCGACGCCGTGATCGCCTGTGCGCTGGTGGTCAACGGCGGCGTGTACCGGCATGAATTCGTGGCGGGGGCCGTCATTGACGGGCTGATGCGCGTGCAGCTGGACACCGATGTGCCGGTGTTTTCTGCCGTGCTGACGCCGCGCGACTTTCACGAGCATGACGACCACCGCGAATTCTTCCGCGCGCACTTCGTCAAAAAGGGCGTGGAGGTGGCCCAGGCCTGCGTCCAGACGCTGGACGCGCTGCAGGGCCTGCCACTCAGTCCCTAGGGCTCAGTTGGCCTTGCGGGCCTCCAGCTCGCGTATCAGCGCGCGGGCCTCATCGCCCTCGGGGACGGGCCTGCCGCTGTCGCGCCACTGCACCGCAGCCTTGAAGCCTTCGGCCTGCGCGTACCGGCGAAACCACAGGCCTTCGGGGTTGTGGCGGGTGACGCCGTCAAACACCGTGGCCATCTGCTGGCTCTGCTCCAGCCCCATGGCCAGCATGACCTGGTTGACCACCATCTTGTGCATGGCCAGGTGGCTGCGCGGCACGCCGGCGATGCGCGCGGCGAGCTTCATCGTGGCGGCCTCCAGCTGATCGGCGGGCACGGCCTCGTTGGCCAGGCCCCAGGCGGCGGCCGTGGCGCCGTCGATGGTGTCGCCGGTGAACATGAGCTGCTTGGCCCGTGTGGGTCCCAGTCGGTAGGTCCACATGGCGGTGGTGGGGCAGCCCCACACGCGGGTGGGCATGTAGCCGATACGTGCGTCGCTGGCCATGACCAGCAGATCACAGCACAGTGCAATGTCGCTGCCGCCCGCGGCGGCGTAGCCGTGCACCTTGGCGATGGTGGGTTTGGGGCTCTTCCACAGCGTCATGAAGTCTTCGGTGTTGCGCTTCATGTAGGCATAGTCTTCCATCGGGTCCCAGGGTGTTCGTTCCTGCTGGCAGGGGTGGTCGATTTCGCCCTCGCCAAACAGGCCCAGGTCGTAGCCTCCGCAAAAACCCTTGCCAGCGCCTTCCACCACGATGACGTGGACCTCCCCGTCCGCGTTGGCCCATTCCACCGCCGCGCGGATCTCGCGCGGCGTGTCGTCGTTGATGGCGTTGAGCCGTTCGGGGCGGTTCAGCAGCAGTCGGGCGATGCGGGGGTTGGCGGGGTCCTTGTCAATTTTCAGTGTATGGAAGGCGGGCATGCTTGTCTCCTGTCGTTGTGGTTTCATGATAGCCATGCTGGCCTGGCAGGGAAATGTGCCAGCCTGAATGGTTGCGCGCACAACCATTGCTCGTTATAGTTGCGCACGCAACCAAATCGGGCTTTTGCCGTGAACCTGCCTGAATCCATACCCGTACTCATTGCCGGCGGCGGCCCGGTGGGCCTGACGCTGTCAGCCCTGCTGGCGCGCCAGGGCATTGCCAGCCTGCTCATCGAAGCCGACGAGGGCTATTGCACAGGCAGCCGTGCCATCTGCATGTCGCGCCGCTCGCAGGAAATCCTGGGCTGGGTGGGGGCCGACCAGCCGCTGGTGGAAACCGGCCTGTCCTGGGTGGGCGGGCGCAGCTACTGGCGCAATACGGAAGTGCTGCACTTCCAGATGCCCAGCGAACCCGCCCAGCGTTTTGCGCCCATGGTCAACATCCAGCAGTACCACGTGGAGGCTTTTGCCCACCGCGCTGCGCAGGCCCTGGGTGACCTGTCAGCGGTGCACTGGGCTTGCCGTGTGTCGGCAGTGCGTGCCCGGCCCGACGGCGTGAGCGTGGACCTGCAGACACCCGACGGCGCGCAGACCGTGCAGGCCGGCTGGCTGGTGGCCTGTGACGGCGGGCGCAGCACGGTGCGCGAACAACTGGGCCTGCAGCTCCAGGGCATGCAGTACGACGGCAAGTACGTCATCGTGGACATCGTGCAGAAAACACGGCGCGCCGTGGAGCGTCTGGCCTGGTTCGACCCACCGTCCAATCCGGGATCCACCATCCTCATGCACCGCCAGCCTGGCGATGTGTGGCGCATTGACTACCAGATCCGGGACGACGAAGACCCGGCCGAGGCCGTCAAGCCCGAAAACGTGTTGCCCCGGGTGCAAAGCCACCTGAACATGATTGGCGAAGACGCCCCCTGGGAGCCACTCTGGATTTCCATCTACAACGCCAAGTGCCTCACGCTGGACAGCTACCGCCACGGTCGCGTGCTGTTTGCGGGCGATGCGGCGCACCTGGTGCCCATCTTTGGCGTGCGCGGGCTCAATTCCGGGCTGGACGATGCCGGCAACCTGGCCTGGAAACTGGCACGGGTGGTGCAGGGCCGATCGCCCGCCAGCCTGCTGGACAGCTATTCCAGCGAGCGTGTGCATGCCGCACACGAGAACATTGCCTATGGCGCCAAGAGCACCGAGTTCATGGCGCCCCCCAATTTCGCGTTCAGGCTGCTGCGTGAAGCCACACTGCGCCTGGCGCCGGTGGCGCCAGAGGTGCGTCCGCTGATCAACCCGCGCCAGTCGGCGCCCATTGCCTATGTGGCCTCCCCGTTGAACGGGCCGCAAGAGGGCGACTGGGCCCATGACATGGCCGCCCCGGGTATGCCCGCGCCCGAGGCCTTGCTGGCCGCAGCGCAGGGCCCGATGCACCTGAGCCGTGTGTTCGGCGCCGACTTTGTTTGCCTGGTGTTCAGTGACGGCGCCGTGCCGCAGGCTGTGCGCAGCCTCATGCAGCACGGCCTGGGGGTGCTGGAGATTGAACCCGGGGCTGACGCGCTGGGCCAGGCACGCGAGCGCTATGGCCTGCGTCATCCGGCCGACCAGGCCCTGGTGCTTGTGCGGCCCGACGGCTATGTGTTGGGCCGATGGCGTGGGCTGGACCCGGCGCCACTGCTGGCCACGATGAAAGACAAGGGGGTTGCCGCATGACCGATGCCGATCTGGACCACAGCTACACCGCGTTGTGCCACGCCTTGGCCGATGTGGGGGAGAACAAGGCACCGCTGCTGCTGTCCATGCTGTGCCTGCAGCTCATGGCCCGCAGCGCGAGCGCGGGCGATGTGTTGCCGCTGATTGCCCTGGCGCAGGAGCGGGCCCTTGCCGCGTAGCGCCACCCGTCCTCTGTCGCTGGACCAGTACCTGACCTGGCGGCTGCACCGCATCAACAAGCTCAGTGACAAGGCCAGTACCGACGCTTACGCGGCTGATTTCGGGCTGCCCGTCGGTGAGGCCCGCTGTCTGGCGGCCATCGGCAGTTTCGCGCCGCTGTCGGTGGTCGACCTGGCCAGCCGTGCCAACCTGGACAAGGGCCAGGCCAGTCGCGCTGCCCAGGCGCTGGTGGACCGCGGCCTGGTGCTCAAGCAGGCCAGCGATACCGATGGCCGCGGCGTGGTGCTGACCCCTACCGCCAGCGGCCAACGCCTGTGGAAGCGGGTGATGACCCTGATTGCCCGGCGCAACGAGGAGATCTTTGGCTGCCTGTCAGCGGCAGAACGCAAGCAGCTGGCGGGCATGCTCGACCGGTTGATCGAGCAGGCTCAGGCCATGCCGGCCAGATAAATGATGGCCCGCAGCGAAGAGAACTCATAGTCCACAAACTCGTCGAAATCCTTGCCCGTCACGAGCGCCGGCGTCCACTTGTTGGCCTGCAGCGCTTCGGCCCAGGCCTTGGTGCGGGTGGCTTCGACCACCATGCGGGTCAGATCGTCACGCTGCGCAGCGCTGATGCCGGGCGCGCCATACACCCCTCGCCAGTTGCCAATGACCACGTCATAGCCCAGCTCCTTCAGGGTCGGCACGGCCACGCCGGGCAGGCGCTTCTGGGCCGTAACGCCCACCGCGCGCATCTTGCCAGCGGCAATGTATTCGGCAAATTCGCTGTAGCCGCTGCCGCCCACCGTGACGTTGCCGCCCAGGATGGCGGCTGTGGCCTCGCCGCCGCCGCGAAAGGCGATGTAGTTGACCTTCTTCGGGTCCACACCCACGCTACGCGCCAGGATGCAGGCCGCGATGTGCTCGGTGGAGCCTCGCGAGCCGCCGCCCCATTTGACGCTGGCTGGGTCTTTCTTGAGCTGATCCACCACCTCTTTCATGGTCTTGAACGGCGAACTGGGGGGCAGCACGAACACGTTGTATTCGCTGGTCAGCCGCGCAATGGGCGTGGCCTGCGTGAGGTTGACCGGCGGGCGGCCGGTGATGATGCCGCCCAGCATCACGGCGCCCATCACCATCATGGCAT
>CAZUJD010000172.1:0-6971 GCA_964620025.1 uncultured Ramlibacter sp.
CAGTTCGACAGCGAGCTGACGGGCGTTTCCGCCCGCGTCATGGAAATGGGCGGCCTGGTTGAATCGCAGATCCGCACCGCCGTGTATGCGCTGGCCCAGTTCAGCGCCGAGGCCGCGGCCCAGGTCACCGACATGGAAAGCCGCGTCAATGCGATGGAAGTGGAAATTGACAAGGAGCTGTCATCCATCATTGCGCGGCGCCAGCCCACGGCACGCGACCTGCGCCTGCTGATTGCCATCTCCAAGACCACGGCCAACCTGGAGCGGGCCGGCGACGAAGCCGACAAGATCGCGCGCATGGTCAAGTCCATCATCGAAAGCGGGGCGGCCCGCAACATGCCGGCGTCCGAACTTCGCATCGCGGCTGACCTGGCCTCGGGCCTGCTGCGCAAGGCGCTTGACGCCTTTGCGCGGCTGGACGTGAACATGGCTGTGTCCATCCTGAAGGAAGACGACGCCATTGACCGCGAGTTCGACGGTTTCGTGCGAAAGCTCATAACCTACATGATGGAAGACCCGCGCGCCATCTCACCCAGCCTGGACCTGCTGTTCCTGGCCAAGGCCATCGAGCGTATTGGCGACCATGCCAAGAACATCGCCGAATTCATCATCTATGTCGTCAAGGGCGCGGACATTCGCCACACGCCCATGGAGACCATTGAGTCCGTGGTGAGATGAAGCACCAGCCCCGCGTCCTGATCGTTGAAGACGAACCTTCGATCGCCGAACTGATCGCCGTCAACCTGCGCCATAACGGCTTCCAGCCCACCTGGGCAGAAGACGGCGTGGCGGCCCAGCGCGAGCTGGACGCCGTGCTGCCAGACGCGATCCTGCTCGACTGGATGCTGCCGGGCCAAAGCGGCGTGGTGCTGGCCAAAAAATGGCGTGCCGATGCCCGCACCAGGGCCATCCCCATCCTCATGCTCACCGCCCGCGGCGACGAGCCCGACAAGATCATGGGCCTGGACGCCGGTGCTGACGACTACATCACCAAGCCGTTTTCCACCCAGGAAATGCTTGCGCGCATCCGTGCCGTGCTGCGCCGCCGCGCGCCCGAGCAGGTCAATGACAGCGTTTCCATTGGCGAACTGGTGCTGGATGCCGCGACGCACCGGGTGACCTGGCAGGGCCAGTCCCTGAAGGTCGGCCCCACCGAATACAAGCTCCTGCACTACCTCATGAAGCACCCCGAGCGGGTGCACAGCCGTGGCCAGTTGCTGGACAAGGTATGGGGCGACCACGTGTTCATCGAGGAGCGCACAGTGGACGTGCACGTCAAGCGCCTGCGTGAAGCTCTGGGTGTGGCCGGCGCCATGATCGAAACAGTCCGGGGTGCAGGCTACCGCCTGACATCGCAGGTGGCGATTCCCGCGGCATCCCAGGGCTGAGCGCACCCGACCCTGACGGGTGGCGGTGCGCCACAATCGACCCATGCTCTGGCGCCTTTGCGTTTATTCGTTGCTTTACCTGGCCGGTGGTCTCTTGGGCTGGTGGTGGGCGCAGGCACACGGCGCAGTGGCGGGCATTGTGCTGGCCGGACTGTGCTGGTTTGTGCTGGATGGCTGGCGTGCCGCTCGCGTGCTGCGCTGGCTGCGCCTGGGTCGTACCGATGGCGCGCCGCAAATGAACGGCATGTGGGGCGAGGCCGCCGACCGGGCGCGCCGCGGCTTCAAGGCGCGGGACCAGCAGGTGCGCGAGAGCGAAGCGCGCCTGCAGGAGTTCCTGGCGGCCATCCAGGCGTCGCCCAACGGCGTGGTGCTGCTGGACCATGAGGGCCGCATCGAATGGTGCAACGAGACGGCAGCGGCGCATTTCGGCTTTGACCTGCAGCGCGATCTGCAGCAGCTGATCGGCAACCTGGTGCGCGACCCGGTGTTCACCCTGCACTATGCGGCGGCCGACTATGCCCGCGAAATCGTGATGCTGGCACCCAGCAGTTCGGCCAGCCAGCCCGTGCGGCTGGCGGTCCACCTGCATCCCTACGGGCAGGGCCGCACGCTGCTGTTGTCACGTGACGTGACCGACGTCGAAAAGGCCGAGACCATGCGGCGCGATTTCGTGGCCAACGTCTCGCACGAAATCCGTACGCCCCTGACAGTGCTGGCAGGCTTCATCGAGACACTGCAGACCCTGCCGCTGGATGAAACCGACCGCGCACGCTACCTGGACCTGATGGCCCAGCAGTCGCACCGGATGCAGACACTGGTGAATGACCTGCTGACACTGTCGCGGCTGGAGGGCAGTCCCCCGCCGGGCGCTGCCGAGTGGCTGCCGGTGCATGCGCTTGCGGCGCAGATCGAGCAGGAGGCCCGGGCCCTGTCCACCCTGCTCATGGCGTCGCAGGGCAAGGCGCAGCAACTGGGCTTCCAGTTCCAGCCGGGCAGCGAGATCGCCGGTTCCCAGTCGGAGCTGCTGAGCGCCATGTCCAACCTGGTGAGCAACGCCATCCGCTACACACCGGCAGGCGGCAGCATCGATGTACGCTGGCAGGTGCTGCCGGATGGCCGTGGTGAATTTTCAGTCAGGGACAGCGGCCCGGGCATCGCCGCGGAACACATCTCGCGCCTGACCGAGCGCTTTTACCGTGTGGACCGCAGCCGTTCGCGCGAGACCGGTGGTACAGGGCTGGGGCTGGCCATTGTCAAGCACGTGCTGCAGCGCCACGGCGCGGAGCTGCGCATTGACAGCACACCGGGAGCGGGCTCGACCTTTGCCATCGTGCTGCCTGCGGCCCGGCTCAGGCAGACGCCGCCGCCGGGCCGGCCGGTGGCCGGTAGCGTCGTACCGAGCGCCACAGCAGCGCCATGAAGACCCCCGCGGTCAGGACCAGGGCAAAGGCGCCGGCCCCCCAGAAGGCGGCCGGGGTTTGCAGCGGTGCCAGCGGGCCAATGCCCCGGTAGGCCAGCAGATAGCCACCGCCCAGGCCCACGCCCCACAGCAGGACACAGTACACCGTGAGCGCCGCAAACGCCACACCATAGCTGCGCAGCACAAACACGCACACTGCCTGGACCGCATCCGCCACGTGGTAGGCCGCGACCCAGATCAGCAAGCCACCAGCAATCGCCGCCACGGCGGTATTGCTGCCGGCATACAAACGGGCCAGCGGCTGGTGCGCCAGCACCAGCAGGGCTGCGCTGCCCAGGGCCAGGGCCAGTGTCAGCTTCAGCCCCTGGCGCAGCGCCAGGCGGGCCCGGGCGGGATCGCCAGTGCCCAGCCACCAGCTCACCCGCGCGCTGATGGCAATGCCCAGCGACAGCGGCATCATGTACAACACCCCGACCAGGTTGGACGCAATCTGGTGGCTGGCGGTGGCCTCGGTACCCTGGCGCGCGATGAACAGCGCCATCAGCGAATAGGCCGTCACCTCCACCAGCACGGCCAGCCCGGTGGGGATGCCCAGCCGCGCAAAGCGGGCAATGGCCGGCCAGTCGGGCCGCTCCAGACGCTGCCAGATGCAATAGGGCTGGTACATGGGCTGGGTGCCCAGCATCCAGGCGGCCAGGCCGAACATCATGAAGGTCACGATCACCGTTGCCCACGCACAGCCTGCCAGCCCCATGGCCTGCAGGCCCAGGCCGCCGAAGGTCAGCCAGATCGACAACGGCACCTTCACGGCCAGAGAGCCGATCTGTACCCAGGTGACCAGCAGCGGCCAGCCCAGGCTCTGGTTGAGCGTGGCGTACATGCGAAACAGCAGCGCGGGCGGGGCGGCCAGCGCCAGGATGGCCAGATAGGCGCCGACGTCGGCCTGCAGTGCCGGCGGGACTTCCGTCCAGCGCATGAGCGGGCCCGGCATCAGCAGCGCCGAGACACCCAGCACCATGGCCATGAAGGCCAGGTACAGCGCCTGGCGCACGCAACGGCCGACTTCGGCGTCCTGGCCGGCGCCCCGCAGTTCGGCCCACACAGGCAACTGGGCCTGCAGCACGCCGTTCAGGGCGATGAAGATGCTGATGTAGATCGCCGAGCCTACCGACAAGGCTGCCAGCGCCTCGCTGGAAAAGCGGCCGGCCACCAGCGTATCGGTCACGCCGAAGGCCATGACGGCCAACTGGCCTGCCAGCACCGTGCCGGCGTGGCGCGTGATGTTCCCCAGCTCCGACATCAGGGCCTGGCTGGTGATGCTGGCCCCCACGCTCCGCCCTGCGCGTCGTTGCTGCCCCCCGAGGGGGCCGCAACCGGCTTGGGACGGCCCGGCGCCGGTTCGCGCTGGTACAGCAGCACGTTGTCGTTCGCATCGGCCGGCCGGCGGACATTGGCCAGCAGCTTCCACTGGCGCATGTCCAGCCCGGCGCGCAAGGCCTGTGCCGAGCCGGCGCCCACGATCATCCAGGGGCAGGCGGCCGCCACGCTGACCGGTTGCAGAGCCAGCTTGCCGTGGTACTGGAACGCCGCCACATGGCCGCGGCTGAGGCCATGCACCTCCACGCAGCCGGGCTTGTCGATCAGGCGTACCACCTGGCCCACCACGGGCGAGTAACCGCGTGCGAAGTCCAGCAGTGGCAGCCACAACGTCATCAGCAGCAACCAGCACAGCGCGGCGCCACCCGCAGGCAGGACCAGGCTCTTCCAGATGGCCGCCCGATGGCGTCCGGCACGCCATTTGACCAGCCAGGTCCAGCACAGCGTGGCAGCCAGCGCCACGGCAAAGGCCGGCAACGAAAACGACGGTTCGAACCCCGGCGCCAGTTTGGCCACATTGGCCGCAGGCTTGGCGGGCACCCCGGTCTGCATGGCAATCCACACAACCCAGATCACCAGCGCGCAGCCGCTGAAAAACAGCAGTGTGAACCAGTCGATCAGCGCGGCCACGCTGCGTTCCAGTGTGGGCAGGGCGAAGGCAGCCAGCGTTGCCAGGGCCGGCAGGCCCAGCAGCAGGGACCGGTCAGCCGACGGTGTGGTCAGCGTGGTGGCCAGCGCCACCGCCACAAACCACAAAGGCAATGCCACATGAAGGCTGGCCAGCCGGTGCCGCCAGCGCCACAGTGTCCACAACGCCAGCGGTGCTGCGGGCCAGGTGAACCACAGCAGCAGACGGCCGGTGCTGCGCCAGTCGCGGCCCGCGCCAGCTGACAGGCCCACGCGCCAGCGGTACAGATCCAGCCCCCAGGCCATGGCTGCCACCGCCAGGGTGACCAGTGCGATATACGCCGCCCAGCGGCGGTTGCGGGTGCGTGCCTGATCGTCGGGGTCGCTGGCAACCAGGCAGATGGCGGCGCTGCCCAGCCCCAGCAACACCGCCATGGTCGGGGCACCGCTGAGTGCCAGCCCGCCCAGGCCCATCACCCAGCCCGAAGCGGCAACGACCGTATGCCAGGGCATGGCCGCCAGGGAAAAGAAGGACAGGGCCGCGAATGCCACCTGGGCCAGCGCCGGCGTGGTTTCGTGCGACAGCTGGGCCAGCCCCAGGCAGGCAATCATGGCCAACAGCCCGCCGTCAGCCATGGCGCGGGCGTAGTCGCGTGGATGGGCCTCACCGCCAAAAGCGAACGCCACGGGCTGGGCCTGCGGGCTGCGGGCCAGGTAATAGACGGCGTACCAGGTGGCGCCCAGGGTCAGGGCCAACAGGCCCATGAAGGGAATGCGTGCCGCCAGATCGGCGTCCAGCCACGGCGGAGCGGCCAGGATGGCCCAGGCACCCAGCCAGTAGGGCAGCAGTGCGTCAAATTCCGGGGGGCGGCCCAGCAGCGTGGGATTGAGCCAGGCGGCGGCGCCCGAGGCCAGCTCGGCCATGTAGCCGAACGCCGTCATGTCGGCGTTCTTCCAGGGTTCTCGGCCGACGAAACCCGGCAGCACATAGGCCAGGCAGAACAGCAGCAGTGCAGCCCGCGGCAGTCGGCGCACGGCGCTCTGGGCAACGATGGCAGGGGTGGGCTGGTTCAAGGGATGGGGCAGGGCCGGTCAACAGGCCGCAGTGTGTCACAACAAACAAAAAGGGCAGCGCGGCGAACCGGGCTGCCCTTTGCGGCTTGAAGCAGATTACTTGGTGGCTTCTTCAGCCTTGGCGCCGGCGCCCGGCTTGCCGAACTTCTTGAAGAACTTGTCAACACGGCCGCCCATGTCGTTCACGGACTTCTGCGTGCCGGTGTAGAAGGGGTGCGATTCGCTGGACGTGTCCAGCTTGAACAGCGGGTATTCCTTGCCGTCGTCGTGCTTGGCCGTTTCCTTGGTGTTCACGCAGGAACGGGTCACGAACTTGAAGCCGTTGGACAGGTCCAGGAACAGCACTTCGCGGTAATTGGGGTGAATGCCTTCTTTAGCCATGATGTTTCCTTGATTCAGGTGCGGGAGCCGCCGCCGGACCATCCGGGGTACTTTCCGCAAAAAAGCCATAGATTATCGCACGAAATCAACGACTTAGATGCAAGAGGGCGGCCGTGCCTTCACGGGGATGCGTGGATCCGGCTGCGCCGGTCCACCGCATCGGGGGAGGGCTGTCAACCACCCCTTCGCATCATGTCGAAGAACTCGACGTTCGATTTCGTTGCGCGCATGCTCTTCAGGACCATTTCCATGGACTCGATTTCGTCCATGTTGTACATGAACTGGCGCAGGATGCGGGTCTTTTGCAGGATCTCGGGGGCCAGCAGCAGTTCCTCGCGGCGGGTGCCGCTGCGGTTGAGCTGGATGGACGGGAACACGCGCTTTTCATACAGGCGGCGGTCCAGGTGGATTTCGCTGTTGCCCGTGCCCTTGAATTCTTCAAAGATCACTTCGTCCATGCGGCTGCCGGTGTCGATCAGCGCGGTGGCGATGATGGTCAGGCTGCCGCCTTCTTCCACGTTGCGGGCCGCTCCCAGGAAGCGCTTGGGGCGCTGCAGCGCGTTGGCGTCCACGCCGCCGGTCAGCACCTTGCCCGAGCTGGGCACGACGTTGTTGTAGGCGCGGGCCAGGCGGGTGATGGAGTCCAGCAGGATCACCACGTCCTTCTTCAGCTCGACCAGCCGCTTGGCGCGCTCGATCACCAT
>CAZUJD010000173.1:0-5226 GCA_964620025.1 uncultured Ramlibacter sp.
CGGAAGAGCTGCGCCTTTTCCTGGAAGAGGCCGCCGGGGTTTCCAAATACAAGGAGCGCCGCCGCGAGACTGAAAACCGGCTGTCCGACACGCGCGAAAACCTCACACGCGTGGAAGACATCCTGCGCGAGCTCAACAGCAACCTTGAAAAGCTGGAGAAGCAGGCCGAGGTGGCCCAGCGCTACAACGGCCTGCAGGCTGACGTGACGCTCAAACAGCAACAGCTGTGGTTCCTCAAGCGCAGCGAAAGCGAGGCCGATCAGGCCCGCATCAAGGCCGATGCCGAAAAGTCCGTGAATGACCTGGAATCCCGCGTGGCCGACCTGCGCCGCGTGGAGGCCGATCTGGAAACGATCCGCCAGGCGCACTATGCCGCGGGTGACCAGGTCAACCAGGCCCAGGGCCTGTTGTACGAAGCCAGCGCGGAAGTCGGCCGGCTGGAGGCCGAGATCCGCTTCGTGGTGGAAGGCCGCCAGCGCATGGAACAGCGCCTGAACCAGCTGAAAGAGCAGGTTGCGCAATGGGCCACACGCCGCGACGACGCCCTGGCCGAAACAGAAACCCTGGAAGTCCAGGGACTGGAAGCCGAAGAAAAGGCCACCATCCTGGCCGCTCAGGTGGAAGACCAGGCCCGCCAGTTGCCGGACCTGGAAGACGCCCTGCGGCAGGCCCAGGCTCGCGCCACGGAACAGCGCACCAGCGTGGGCCAGGTGCAGCAGCAGATCCAGGTGCTGGCGGCGGACCAGCGCAACATCGAAGAGCAGTCGCGCCAGCTCACGCTGCGCCGTGAAAAGCTTGAGGCCGACCGCAATGCGCTGAATGCCCCCGACGAGGCCCGGCTTGCGAATCTGCAGGAGCAGCTGGCGGCTGCCCAGGACACGGCGCAGGTGGCTGATGCCCGGCTGCAGGAGCTGCAGGAGCAGGTGCCGGTGCTGGACGAAGACCGCCGCAACCGGCAGGCCGATGTCAACGCGCAGGGGGGCCGCCAGGCTGATTTGTCAGCGCGCATGGAAGCCCTCAAGGCGCTGCAGGAAAAGGTCCGCACCGACGGCAAGCTCAAACCCTGGCTGGCCCGGCACGGACTGGACGGCCTGCAGGGCCTGTGGAGCCGTATCCACATCGAGCAGGGATGGGAAAACGCCCTGGAAGCCGCCTTGCGCGAGCGCATGAATTCGCTGGAGATCAGCCGGCTGGACATGGTGCGTTCGTTCGCGGCAGACGCACCGCCGGCCAAGCTGGCCTTCTACAGCCCGCCCCAGGCAGGGGTGCCGCAGGCAACCGGTGTTCTGCCGCGTCTGGCCGACCTGCTTCGCCTGAATGACGCAGGCCAGAAGGCCCTGCTGACCGACTGGCTGCACGGCTGCTACACGGCATCGAGCTTTGAAGAGGCACTGGCCGCCCGTGACAAGCTGGGCGCCGGTGAGGTCATCTACGTGCAAAGCGGCCATGCCGTCACGGCCCACAGTGTGAGCTTCTACGCGCAGGATTCCGAACAGGCCGGCTTGCTGGCCCGGGCCCAGGAAATCGAGAACCTGGACAAACAGCTCAAGGCGCAGGCCCTGATTGCCGAAGAGGCCCGTTCGGCGCTGGTACGGGCCGAGGCCGCGTACTCGGACGCGTCACAGCGGCTCATCAGTGCCCGTCGTGAAGCCGCCGAGTCGCAAAGCCGCGCCCACGAGTTGCAGGTGGAGACCCTGCGCATGACCCAGCTGGCGGAGCAGACCCGGGCACGCAGTGAGCAGATCGCGTCCGACCTGGGCGAGGTGGACGCCTTGCTGGACGACCTGCAGGAGCGCCGCGTCACCGCCGAAGCCCGCTTCGAAGAACTGGACATGCAGCTGGCCGACAGCCAGGAGCGTCATGCGCAGCTGGATGAGCGGGTGATCGAAGCCGAGCGCAAGCTGGCCGAATGCCGCGAACAGCAGCGCAGCCTGGAACGCCAGGCACAGGAAGCCGAGTTTGCCCAGCGCAGCCTGCAGGCTCGTCGGGGTGAACTCAGCCGCGCCATCGACACCGCGGACCAGCAGGCTGCGTCGCTGGCGACCGAGGAACAACGCGCGCAGGAGGAGATGGCTCGCCTGACCGATGCCGCGGCGCAGGCCGGTTTGCAGAACGCGCTGGCGGTCAAGCTGGAACGTGAGCAGGCGCTGGGTGCCAAGCGCAGCGAATACGATGACCTGACCACCAAGCTGCGCGCCAGTGATGAGCGTCGGCTGCAGCTGGAGCGCGAACTCGACCCGCTGCGCCAGCGCATCACCGACATGCAGCTCAAGGAACAGGCCGCGCGACTGGGGTTTGAGCAGTATGCGCAGTTGCTGGCCGATGCCCAGGCCGACCTGGAGGCGGTGGCCCGATCGATCGAGGAGGGCAATGTCCGCCTGACCGGCCTGCAGGGCGAGATCGACCGGCTGCACCGCGAGGTGGCGGCGTTGGGGGCCGTGAACCTGGCCGCACTGGAGGAACTGACCACGGCGCGCGAGCGCAAGCAGTTCCTGGATGCACAGTCGGCCGACCTGAACGAGGCGATGGTGACCCTGGAAGACGCCATCCGCAAGATTGATGGCGAAACACGGGAATTGCTGGCGGGTACCTTCAATACGGTCAACGCGCATTTTGGCAAGATGTTCCCCGAACTGTTCGGTGGCGGCCAGGCCAAGCTGGTCATGACGGGCGAGGAAATCCTGGACTCCGGGGTGCAGGTCATGGCCCAACCGCCCGGCAAGAAAAACCAGACCATCCACCTGCTGTCAGGTGGCGAAAAGGCGCTGACAGCGATTGCGCTGGTGTTCGCGATCTTCCAGCTCAACCCGGCACCGTTCTGCCTGCTGGACGAGGTGGACGCCCCGCTGGACGACGCCAACACCGAGCGCTATGCCAAGCTGGTCACGGCCATGAGCCGCGAGACGCAGTTCCTGTTCATCAGCCACAACAAGATCGCCATGGAAATGGCTGAACAACTGATCGGCGTGACCATGCAGGAACAGGGTGTGTCGCGCATCGTGGCGGTGGACATGGAATCGGCTGTTTCCATGGCTGAAGCTGCGTGAGGGGGCTGGCATGAGCAATCTCACATTGGGCCTGGCCATACTGGGCGGGCTGGTTCTGGCGGGCGTGGTGGCGCACAGCGCCTGGACGTCGCGCCGCAATGCACCCAAGCAGGCATTGGCCCAGGCGCCTGCGCCAGAAGGCGATGACGCCCCGGCACCACGACGTGAACCCGCGCTGGACGCCGACGTCATGCCGCCGGCCACGCCCGAGAAACGTCCCGGCCTGGATGCGCTGATCGACGTCATTGCGCCCATCGTCCTGGAAAGCCCGGCTTCGGGCGACGCCGCGCTGGCTGCCATGCCGACCACGCGCCGTGCCGGCAGCAAACCCTTTGCCGTAGAGGGCCTGAATGAGATCACCCGCCAATGGGAAACACCTGCACCCGGCCAGCGCTACAGCGCGTTCCAGGCGGGTGTGCAGCTGGCCAACCGTGTCGGCGCGCTGAATGAAATCGAATTCTCGGAATTTGTCATGAAAGCCCAGGCGTTCGCCGATGCGCTGAACGGCGCGCCCGAGTTCCCGGAAATGCTGCACGAAGTGGCGCGTGCGCGCGAACTGGACCAGTTCGCCGGCGGGCATGACGCGCAGCTCAGCTTCACGCTGCGCGCACGCAATGCGGCCTGGAGTCCGGGCTATGTGCAGCAAAACGCCGCGCGCCTGGGCTTTGTGCCTGGCGCCATACCGGGGCGCATGGTGCTACCCGCCAGCGTGGCCGGCATGCCACCGGTGCTGGGGCTGGCCTTCGACACCCAGGCCGCCCTGGCGGACGACCCGACGCAGTCGGCCATTCGCGACGTGACCCTGAGCCTGGACGTGCCGCAGGTGCAGCGCAGTGAACAGCCGTTCGTGCGCATGCGCGAATCGGCGATCACCCTGGCAGCGTCCATGGACGGTATCATCACCGACGACAACGGCCAGGTAATCCGGGTGGAGGGGCTGGATGTGATCGGCGCCGACCTGGAGCAGCTGTACGACACGCTGGATGCACGGGACCTGTCGGCGGGTTCACCCCTTGCCAGGCGGCTGTTTTCGTGATGCCCGGGCCGGATCTTTTCAGCACGCCCGCACCTGATACCGCCGCGCAGCGCGTGGCCGAGCTGCACCGGGTGCTGCACCACCATGCGCACCGTTACTACGTGCTGGACGACCCGCAAGTGCCGGACGCCGAGTACGACCGCCTGTTCAGGGAGTTGCAGGCGCTGGAGGCGCAGCACCCGCACCTGCTGACGCCCGATTCGCCCACGCTGCGCATTGGTGGCAAGGCACTGGACGCGTTCGAGAAGGTACGCCATCGCGTGCCCATGCTGTCCATCCGTACCGAGACCGACATCGAGGCCACGGGCGCCCAGAACTTCGATGCACGGGTGCGCCGCGAACTGGGGCTGGCCGACAGCGACCCGCCGGTGGAATACGTGGCCGAACTCAAGTTCGACGGCCTGGCCATCAACCTGCGTTACGAAAACGGCGTGCTGGTGCAGGCTGCCACGCGCGGCGATGGCGAGATTGGCGAGGACGTCACACCCAATATCCGCACGGTAGGGCAGATTCCACTGCGCTTGCCGGCCGATGCGCCCGCGGTGCTGGAAGTACGTGGTGAGGTCTACATGCGCCGCGACGATTTTGATCGCCTGAATGAACAGCAGCGCGAAAAAATCGCCCAGGGCCAGAAGAACGAAAAAACCTACGTCAATCCGCGCAATGCTGCCGCCGGCGCCGTGCGCCAGCTGGATTCGGCGATTGCCCGCCAGCGGCCGCTGTCCTTCTTTGCCTATGGCTGGGGCGAGGTGACGCCGGTGGAGCAGGGCGGGCCGGACTTTCAGAACCAGTACGAAGCGCTGCGCAAGCTGAAGTCATGGGGGTTCCCGGTCTCGGATCGAACCACTTTGGCAACTGGCCCCGAGCAGCTCGTCGCCTTTCATCAGCTGATCGGGATGGCGCGTGACAGCCTGCCGTTCGACATTGACGGTGTGGTGTACAAGGTCAACAGTTTTGCGTTGCAGCGCCAGCTGGGCTTTGTGACGCGCGAGCCGCGCTGGGCAGTGGCCCACAAGTATCCGGCGCAGGAGCAGCTCACCACGGTGCTGGACATTGACGTGCAGGTCGGGCGCACCGGCAAGCTCACGCCGGTGGCCAAGCTGGCGCCGGTGTTCGTGGGCAATGTGACGGTGACCAATGCCA
>CAZUJD010000173.1:5236-6954 GCA_964620025.1 uncultured Ramlibacter sp.
ACCGCGCGCCTGCGCACGGTTTTCGTCGGTGGCGCCAACGTCTCCAACGCCACGCTGCACAACATGGACGAGGTGGCGCGCAAGGACGTGCGCATCGGCGACACCGTGATCGTGCGCCGCGCGGGCGATGTGATCCCGGAAGTGGTGTCGGTCCTGCCTGAGCGGCGCGTGCCCGGCGCGGCCCAGTTCACCATGCCCACGCACTGCCCTATCTGCGGCAGCGCGGCCGTGCGCGAAGAGGGTGAAGCCAACCACCGCTGCACGGGCGGCCTGTTCTGCGGCGCGCAGCGCAAGCAGGCCATCCTGCATTACGCGCAGCGCCGCGCGGTGGACATTGAAAACCTGGGCGAAAAGCTGGTGGACCAGCTGGTGGACGCCGGCGTGATCAACACCTTGCCGGACCTGTACCGCATGGGATTCACCGCGCTGGTGGCGCTGGACCGCATGGCCGAAAAATCCGCGCAAAACGTGCTGGATTCGCTGGAAAAAGCCAAGCGAACGACATTGCCCCGGTTCCTGTTCGGCCTGGGTATCCGCCATGTGGGTGAGGCCACGGCCAAGGACCTGGCCAGGCACTTCGGCAAGCTGGACGCCATCATGGAGGCGACGGTGGAGCAGCTGCTGGAGGTCAATGACGTAGGCCCGGTGGTGGCGCAGAGCATTCAAACCTTTTTCGCGCAGCCGCACAACCGCGAGGTGGTGGAACAGCTGCGCGCCTGCGGCGTGCACTGGGAAGAAGGCGAGCCCGCCGCCCGCGCGCCCCAACCGCTGAGCGGCAAAACCATCGTACTGACCGGCACGCTGCCCACCCTGAGCCGCGACGAGGCCAATGAACTGCTGGAGGCCGCCGGCGCCAAGGTGGCAGGCTCGGTCAGCAAGAAGACAAGCTACGTCGTGGCCGGGGCCGATGCCGGCAGCAAACTGGACAAGGCCCGCGAACTGGGCGTGGCTGTGCTGGACGAAGACGGCCTGCGGGCGTTGCTGGCAGGCAATTAGGACTGGTCGGCCGGCCGGTCCGGGGCCGTTTCCGGCCGCAGCCACAACCAGACCAGCACTACGGCCATGCAGGCAATGGCCAGTCCGGCCGCCCAGCGCAATGACACAAGCCACAGCAGCGATACGGCACTGACGCTCATGACGATGGTGGCGCTCCATTTGGCGCGGCGGCGCACCACACCGGCGCTGCGCCAGTCACGCAGAGGCTGGCCGAAGTGCGGATGTCCTTCCAGCCAGGCCAAAAGGCGAGGAGAGCTGCGCGCCGCTGCCCAGGCGGCCAGCAGCAGGAACGGTACCGTCGGCAGCACCGGCAGGAAGATGCCCGCAACGGCCAGGGCGATACAGAGACATGCCACCGCGATCAGCAGCCAGCGCAGAGGCACAGGCAGAGCCGCCGGTTCAGTCTGTGCAGTGCCGCAGGGGTCGGGATTCACGCCGTCATTGTGCCGTTATGCTCAAGCCTTCTGCATTCACAGGGTTGGCATGACTGTTCGCGACATTCTCAAGATGGGTGACCCGCGCCTGCTGCGCGTGGCGCAGCCCGTGCCGGCGTTCGATACGGATGAGCTTCACCTGCTGGTGCGCGACATGTTTGAAACCATGCACGCCGTCAACGGGGCGGGCCTGGCCGCGCCGCAGATCGGCGTGGACCTTCAGCTGGTGATCTTTGGCACCGACACCATCAACCCGCGCTATCCGGATGCGCCGCCGGTGCCGCGCAC
>CAZUJD010000174.1:0-5878 GCA_964620025.1 uncultured Ramlibacter sp.
ATGCTGGTGCCGAATTCCTTGTTCACGCCCTCCAGCCGCGCGGCCAGGTTCACGCCGTCGCCCATCACGGTGTAGCTCATGCGCTCGGACGAGCCCATGTTGCCCACCAGCACCGCGTCGCTGTGGATGCCCACGCGCATGTGCAGCGTGTTCAGGCCCTGGGCCTGCCAGCCGCGGTTGATGGCGTCCATGCGGCGCTGCGCCCGCAGCGCGGCCACGCAGGCGCGGTAGGCGTGGTCATCCAGCAGCGCGGGCGCGCCCCAGAAGGCCATCACGCCGTCGCCGATGAACTTGTCGATGGTGCCTTCTTCGGCATTCACAGCCAGCGTCACCGCCTCAAAGTAGGCCGACACCCGCTCCAGCAGCGCTTGCGCGGGCGTGGCTTCAGCCCAGGTGGAGAACGACTCCAGGTCGGTGAACATGATGGTCAGGAAGCGGCTTCGCCCGCCCAGCTCCAGTGCATGGCCCGAACCGATCAGCTGGCGCACCAGGCCGCGTGGCACAAAGGCCGAGAACGCGCTGATCGCGCCCTGCAGCGTGTTGACTGATTCAGCCAGCGCGCTGATCTCGCGCACCGGCGAGCGCACCACCTGTGAGCCCGGTGGTTCGAAGTTCTGCACCCGTGTCACCTGCGTGGCCAGCTGCTCCAGCGGCCGCGCGATGCGCCGCGACAGCAGGTTGATCAGCAGCACCTGCAGCGCAATGGCACCCAGGCCGAAGATCAGCAGCTTGCGGTTGTTGGCCCGCCATTCACCCACAAAGTCTTCCAGCGGCGCAACGATGACCACTTCCCAGGCCTTGCCGAACTCACGCGGGAACGGCGAGAACATCACCACATACTCCTCACCGCCGTGGGAGAAGGTGAACTGGTTGCGTGCCTGCGTGGCCCGCATGCCCACAGCCAGTGCCGGGCGCGGGTCGGACAGCTCGGTCAGCCGGGCGCGGATCAGGTTGCCGTTGTCGCGCTTGAGCGCCTGCTGCGTGTCGGGGTGGGCCACCACCAGGCCGTCGCTGTCGGCCACCAGCGAGATGGAATTGCGGCTGACCGGGCGGTCTTTGAGGTACTGCGACAGGCTGTCCAGCAGGATGTCCACCGCCACCACGCCCACCAGCGCGTCGCCCGCGTAAAACGGCATGGCCACCGTGACGCCCGGCAGGCCGGTGGTCGCATAGATGTAGGGATTGGAGATGACCAGACCCTTGCGCTCGGCAGCGTCCTTGTACCAGGGGCGCGAGCGCGGGTCGTACACGGCGGCTGCACCGGCCTCCCCCAACGCGGCATTGTCCTTGCCCAGGAAGGTGTAACGGTCCTGCGGCATGCCGGCCGCGCGCCGGTCAATCCAGCGCGTGGCAAACAGCGTGCCGGCTGGGGGCGCGCTGTTGAATACCTTGAACTGCTGCGGCACGCGCAGTGCCATGCGGTAGGAGCCGTCAGCAAAGCCCACATACACACTGGAGATGTTGACGTTTTGCGCCACACTTTCCAGCATGGACGGCAGCGCCCGGGCGTCGCGGTAGAAGTCGGGCTGGGCCGCGGCCACGCGCGCGGCCACGCGCACCATGGCCGCCATGGGGTTGAGCAGCGCCTCGGTCTGGGCAATGGTTTCCAGCCGGGCCCGCTCCACCGTCTGCGCGGCCGTCTGGCGCGCCATGCGGTCGTTGGACACATAGCCAACCCAGATGGCGGCGCTGAACACCGGCAGCACCATCGCAATGAACAGCATGACGATGCTGGGCCGAAGCCGGATGCCCCCAATGCGTGACCAGTCCATGTGAGCCCCTCGTTGTGGTGGGGGTCATGATAGACGGGCTTTGTCTGTTCTCTGCAGGTCGCTTTTGGCCCCGCGGGGTGGCGGCGGCGAAGCCGACCCGGGGGACAGCCGCGGAGCAGAGTACCCCGCACGCCTGTTCCCTGAAGAAGCCCAGCGAGAGAAAACTCAGCGCGCCGAAGAGTCCGACACCCACCCACCACCCAGGGCGCGAAACACATCAGCCTGCGCCGCCGCCAACGCACGTTGTTGATCAGCCAGCTGCGACTGCGCTGCCAAGGCAATCCGCTCGGCCTCAATCGCATTGAGCCGGCTCGACTCCCCCGCGTCCACCCGCAGTTGCGTCAGGCGCGACGCCTGGCGCAACGCGTCGGCGCGTTGGCGGGTCAGCGCCAGCGATGCCGATGCTTCGGCCTGCGCGTCCAGTGCGTCGCGCACTTCGCGGAAGGCACGGGCCACCGCGTCGCGGTAATCCAGCTCGGCCTGGCGCTGGCGGGCCAGCACGGCTTCGCGGCCGGCGTCCAGGCGGCCGGCATTCCAGATCGGCTGCGTCAGCGAAGCGACCAGGCTCCAGATGGTGGACGGGCCGTCCAGCAGGTTGCTGAGATCCGTGCTGGCCTTGCCCAGCGATGCGCTCAGCGCCACGCCGGGCAGGTAGGCCGCGCGCGCCACATCCACCCGCGCACCGGCGGCGCGCAGGCGCGCCTCGGCGGCGGCCACGTCGGGGCGCTGCTGCAGCAGGGTGGACGGCAGGCCGGCCGGCACACCACCAGCCACCGCCAATGGCTTGGCCGGGGCGGCGATGGAGGCGTCCCACACGGCGCGCGGCGAGCGGCCCAGCACCGTGGCCAGCGCACGCGATGTTTCGCCGCGCGCACGGTCCAGCTTGAGCAGCTGGCCTTCATTGCCGGAAAGCTCCGCTTCGATCTGGCGCAGGTCCAGCTGCGACAGCTCGCCACCCTGCTCGCGCAGGCGCTGCAGGCGCACACCGTCGCGCTGGGCCACCACCGCGTTGCGGAAAGCCAGCGTCTGCGTGTCGATGGCCTGCACGGCCGCATAGGCCTGCACCACTTGCGCAGCCAGCGCAGTGCGCAGGGCATCGCGGTCCAGCGTGGTGGCGGCCAGGTCTTCGCGCGCGGCGCGGCTGCCTGCGGCCAGTCGGCCCCACAGGTCCAGCTCCCACGACACGTTCAGGCCAACATTGAAGTTGTTGGTCGTGGCCGGCACGCTTCGGCCGGCATTGGCACCACCGCGCTCACGGGCGGCGCCGGCCGTGGCGCCCACAGACGGCAGTGCGTCGGCACGGGCAGCGCGCACCTGGGCGCGCGATTCGTCAATGCGTGCTGCAGCACGGGCCAGGTCGGTGTTGTGGGCCAGGGCTTCGGCCACCAGCGCGTTCAGCTGGGCGTCGCCGTACAGCGTCCACCAGTCGGCTCGCACCGGCTGCTGCGTTGCCGCGGTGGGCGCGGGCAGTTCCATCACCGTATCGGGCGCCACGGCGGGCGGCGCTCCCGCGCAGGCGGCCAACAGCATGGGCAGGGCCAGCACAGCGAGCGTCAGGCGGGGGTTCATGTGCAGGGATTTCATCGTGCGCCCTCCCGGTTGGCGGCGGCTGCGGTGGCGCGTTCATGCGCCTCGCGCGCCTCGGTCTGCATTTGCGCAGTGCTGCGCGGCTCTTTCAGCTTGCGGTCGGTGATGATGCGGAAGAACATGGGCACGAAGAAGATCGCCAGGAAGGTGGCGGCAAGCATGCCGCCCATCACGCCCGTGCCCACCGAGTGGCGCGCACCTGCGCCAGCCCCGCTGGAAATGGCCAGCGGCAGCACCCCGAGGATGAACGCCAGCGACGTCATGATGATGGGCCTGAAACGCAGGCGCGCGGCTTCCAGTGCGGCGGCGGACGCCGACATGCCTTCGCGGTGTTTCAGCTCGGCGTATTCCACGATCAGGATCGCGTTCTTGGCCGCCAGGCCCAGCAGCGTGACCAGGCCGATCTGGAAGTACACGTCGTTGGTCATGCCACGCAGCCACACAGCCGCCAGCGCGCCGAACATGCCAAACGGCATGGCCAGCAGCACCGAAAACGGCAACGACCATTTCTCGTATTGCGCCGCCAGGATTAGAAACACCATGATGGCGGCCAGCCCCAGCGCCAGGCCCGATGTACCCGACGAGCGCTTTTCCTGATATGACGCGCCGCCCCAGTCAAAGCTGAAGTCCGGCGGCAGGGTCTCACGCGCGATTTTTTCCACCGCCGCAATAGCCTGGCCCGAGCTGACGCCCGGCGCGCCCTGGCCAAACAGCTTGACCGACGGCAGGTTGTTGAAGCGGTCCAGCGTCTCTGGCCCGGCCGAATAGCTGACCTTGGCCAGCGCCGACACGGGGATCATCTCGCCCTTGTCCGAGCGCACCCACATGCGGCCGATGTCGTCGGGCCGCTTGCGGTAACTCGCGTCCGCCGACATCAGCACCTGCCAGGCGCGGCCGTATTTGTTGAAGTCGTTCACATACGCGCTGCCCAGCGTGGCCGACAGGGTGTTGAAGAGCTCATCCACCGGCACGCCCAGCGCCTTGGCGCGTTCACGGTCCACGTCCACGCGCAGCTGCGGTGCGGTGGCGCGCCACAAAGACTGCACGCCGGCCAGCTGCGGGTCCTTGCCCGCCGCGGCCTGGAACTGGCCCATGACTTCGGCCATGCGCGCCGCCCCGCCCTCGCCGCGGTTCTGGATGTAGAACTCAAAGCCCCCGGCCGTGCCCAGCCCGAAAATCGGCGGCGGGTTGAAGGCCAGCACCAGCGCTTCCTTGATATGGCCGGTCTTGCCAAACAGCTCGCCCACCAGGGCCTGCACCGGCACCGAGCGCTCGTCCCAGTGCTTTTGCGTGACGAAGATGGTGGCTGCGTTGTTGCGGTAGCCGCCGCCCAGGAAGTCAAAGCCGGTGAAGGCGATCACGTCCTGGTTGTTGGGGTTGCTCTTGATGATCTCGGTGACTTCGGCTGTGATCTTGTCGGTGCGCTCCAGCGACGATCCATCGGGCAGGATCACCGCCGCGATGTAAAAGCCCTGGTCTTCATCAGGCACCAGCGAGCCGGGCGTGACCTTCCACAAACCAAAGGTGATGGCCACCATGCCGGCAAACAGCAAAATGCCCACGGCCGCGCGCCGCACCATGAAGCCCACGCCACCCACATAGCGGTGGGTGATGCGGCCAAACACGCGGTTGAAGCCCTGGAAGAAGCGGCCCGGCTCCCGATGCTCGCGCTTGAGGATCAGCACGCACAGCGCGGGCGTGAGCGTCAGCGCCACAATGCCCGAGATCACCACGGCGATCGCAATGGTCACCGCAAACTGGCGGTACAACTCACCCGTCAGCCCACCCAGGAAGGCGATGGGCACAAACACCGCGCACAGCACCAGCACGATGGCAATCACCGGGCCAGTGACTTCCTGCATGGCCTTGATGGCCGCTTCGCGGGCGTGCAGGTGCTCTTCGTGCATGATGCGTTCGACGTTTTCCAGCACCACGATGGCGTCGTCCACCACGATGCCGATGGCCAGCACCATGCCGAACAGCGTGAGCGTGTTGATGGAATAGCCCAGCAGCAAAAGGCCCGCGAAGGTGCCGATCAGCGACACCGGCACGGCCACCACCGGGATCAGCGTGGCACGCCAGTTCTGCAAGAACACAAACACCACCAGCACCACCAGCGCCATGGCCTCGGCCAGGGTTTTGACCACTTCGCGGATGGACACTTCCACAAAGCGCGTGGTGTCGTAAGGGATGGAATAGCTCAATCCCTTGGGAAAGCGGGTGGCCAGATCCGCTACGGTCCTTTGCACGTCCTTGCCCACGTCGATGGCGTTGGCGCCCGGCTGCAAAAACACGCCGATCAGCGTGGCCGGCTTGCCGTTGACCTTGCCCTTGAAGTCGTAGTCCTTGGCGCCCAGCTCCACGCGGGCCACGTCGGCCAGCCGCACGGCAGAGCCGTCGGGGTTGGAGCGCACGATGATTTGTTCAAACTGCGCGGGCTCCGACATGCGGCCCTGCGTGGTGATGGTGTAGACCATCTCCTGCGCGCCCGCGGTGGGCGCCTGGCCCACCTTGCCGGC
>CAZUJD010000174.1:5888-6882 GCA_964620025.1 uncultured Ramlibacter sp.
TCGTTGATTGCGCGCGAGATGTCACCGGGCGTGACCTTCAGCTGCGCCAGGCGGTCAGGCTTGAGCCACACGCGCATGGCGTAGTCCTTGGCGCCGAAGATCTGCACGTTGGTGGTGCCAGGCACGCGCTTGAGCCCGTCCAGCACGTTCAGCGTCACATAGTTGCGGGTGGCCAGGTCGTCAAACCGGCCGTCGGTGGAGAAGAACGCGATCACCTGCAGGAAGGATGACGAGCCTTTTTCGACCGTCACGCCCTGGCGGCGCACCTCCTGCGGCAGCTTGGCCTCGGCCTGCTTCACGCGGTTGTTCACGTTCAGCGCGGCCTGGTCCACGTTGGTGCCGATGTCAAACGTCACCTGGATCTGCACCACGCCGTTGGAGGTGGACGTGGAATTCATGTAGATCATGCGTTCCACGCCGTTGATGGCGTTTTCAATCGGCGCGGCCACGGTCTGCTCGATCACCTCGGCGCTGGCACCGGGGTAGATGGCGGTGACCGTCACCACCGGGGGCGCGATCTCGGGGTACTGGGCGATCGGCAGCGCACGCATCGCGGCAAGACCCGCGATGACGATGAACACCGACAGCACCGCCGCAAAAATGGGGCGGTCAATAAAGAAGCGGGAGAACATGCGTGGGCTCCCGGCTTACCTGGAGGCCGGCTTGGCGGGGGCGGATGCCGCAGCGGCATCCGCGGGTGCTGCTGCGCCGCCTGCGGGCGAGGACGCCGCACCCGCCGGCGGCGGGGCCGCCACCTGCACCGGTGCACCGGGGCCGATACGCATGACGCCGTCCACGATCACCGATTCGCCTTGCTTGAGCCCGCCATTGACCAGCCACTGGTCGCCGGCCTGCTCGCCCACCTGCACCGGGCGCGCCTGGGCCTTGTTGTCTTCCACCACGTACACGAACTTGCCCTGCGGGCCTTCGAGGACGGCGCGCGTAGGCACCCTCACCGCTGCGGGCCGCGTGGCACCTTGCAGGCGCACGCGCA